>CAYQOI010000322.1:0-4780 GCA_964419085.1 uncultured Cytophagia bacterium
ATGTTGGGATGGACCAACGGCAAGCCGGTGGCATGGGGCTCCGGCAGGGAAGGGACGGTGTGCTCGGAGGTAAGCAGCGAGAGCGTTTTGGCGTTGGTTTCCACCACTTTGTACGCAGCCAATTCCGTGGGGGGGACGCCGAATCGAGCCTCCAGCCAGGCCATCCAGCGAGACGTTTCCCCTTCGCGCACGCGCGTGTTGTGAGGGGTGTCGCCGTTCTTTCGCGCGATCCGGTGCGGTGGCCGGGCATCCGCGACTTTTTCCAGAACCGCGATGAAAAAACCGCCCGTGTCGTTTTGGTGCGGGTAGATGCGGATGGCATGCACCATGTCTTTTCTGAAAGAACGGCCCTGCCACTTGTTCAGGCCGGGTGAGGTGACCAGCCCGGGGACTTCGGCCGGCAGAATTTCCGCACGAATCCCGGGTTCCAGTGAATCCAGCGCCGCCTGCACCACCATCTCGTTCTCTTCCGGCGCGTAGGTACAGGTGGAATAAACCACGCGGCCACCCACCTTGCACAATTGCAGCGCCCGGCGCAGGATCGCGGTCTGGACACGGCTGAGCTTGGCGAACGGGTGGGGCTTTGTCCCTTCGAGGACTTCGGGATTCTTTCTACAGGTTCCCTCACACGAGCAGGGCACGTCCACCAGAACGCGGTCGAAAGGTTGTTGGGGCGTGGGATAGGAGGCGGCGTCGCAAAACGTCGTCGTCACGTCCACCAACCCCAGCCGGCTGACCACACGCTTCAGCGGCCGCATCCGGCTGACATTGAAATCGTTTGCCACGATGGTCCCGGTGTTGCGCATGGAGACCGCGATTTGCGCGGTTTTGTTTCCGGGAGAAGCACAGAGGTCGAGCACGCGCTCGCCCGGCTTCGGGTCCAGGAGCAGCACCGGCGGCAGCGCAACCTCTTCCTGCACGTGACACAAGCCGGCGAGAAACGTCAGGTGGTTACCGATCTGGACGTCGTGGGGAAGGCGAAATGCGGTGGGTGACCACCCCACCGGCTCGTACGCGATGCCGCTGCGCCCCAGGAGCGCGGTCACATCTTCCACCCCGGCGCGCAGGGTATTCACCCAAATGCAGGTGGGCAGCGGTGTCGTGGATGCCTCCACGAACGCCGGCCAGTCGTCGATGATCGGGCGGTATCTGTCGAAAACGTGCAGCGTCACGCTCAAGTGGCCCGGTTGGTCATGGGAATCTCAGAAACGAGAGCCGGTGGCGTTTCTTTGTTGCAGCAGCGTGTTCACGCAACCTTTTCGGCAACCAGCAACGCGGCGGACCCGGCCGTCAGGCGTGCGACTTCCACCGTGCGAAATCCGTGCGCATCCAGAGCCTGGCGGTACTCCGCCACCCACTGACTCGTGCGCACCAGCCCCGCCAACTCCTTGAACACCGTCCGCCATTCCGGAAAGAGAAACCAGCCGGCGAGCTTGATGAGAATCATGTGCAACTCCCAGAGCTTCCGGAAGAGCCAGGTCTCCGGATAAGCGAAATCGTGCAGGATCAGGACGCCGTGGTGCTTTAGCAGAGGTGCGAGGTGTGGCACCAGTCGTTCCGCTGGAACGTATTTCGGGATGTAGGAAGAAGTGACACAGTCGAAAGCCGTGCGAAAGGTCACCTCTTCAGCCTTCCCGCACACCAGTTGAATGTTGCACGGCCGCTCCTCCAGGATCTTCTGGCGGGCTTTCTGCAAATACTCCGGCATGACATCCACGCCGATGATTTGGCTGCAGGGGTTGACGCGTGCCAGGTGCAAGGTCAGGATGCCTGTGCCGCAGGCGAGGTCGAGAATGCGATCCCCGCGAGGAGTCCGTTTGAGGATTTCCTTTTTCCAGTAGCGGTCGGCGCCGTAGGTGAACAAATTGACGACGAGATCGTAGCTCTGGCTTGTGCCGCGGAAAAAGCGCTCTACGAGGTTTGTGGTCACAAGAGATCTTCCTTTTCGTTTCTTCGATGGGCAGCGCAAAGGCCGCGACATGGAGACCCGACGGGACGCGCGGCACATTTACCATACGCCCGCGAGCCCAAAAAAGTTCGGCGGCGGCTGAACGCCGGAGAAAATCTTTGGCTCGTCCGAGGGGAGATGTCACACACGCAAAAAACAAAAAGGCCCTCGCCACGAAAGAGCGAAGGCCTTTGACTATTGGAGGGCGCCGAGATTTACGCTTCCACCTGCTGTCCCAGAAAATAGTTGAGCGTTTCTGCGATATGCGACTTGGGCCGCACACCGGTGAGTCGGGTCAACTCTTTGCCGTCTTTGAACAGGATCAGGGTGGGGATGCTCATCACGCCGTACTGCGCCGCGGTGGCCTGATTCTCGTCCACGTTGAGCTTGCCCACCTTGATTTTCCCGTCGTACTCCTCGGCCAGCTCGTGTACGGTGGGCGCCAGCATGTGACACGGCCCACACCACTCGGCCCAAAAATCCACCAGCACCGGTTTGTCCGAGCTGAGCACTTCGCTTGCAAAATTGCTTTCGTCAAAATGGAGGACTTTATCCATATTCTACTCCTGTAAATGTTTGTTCATATGTTCAAACCTTTGCACCTACCGTGTCCGCCGGCCTGCGCTTCTTCCGAAAGACGTTTCCGGGAAGCTCGGCCACGTCTAACCAATAACGTCGAACCTTGCAGGTTTATTTCAACTTCGTTCGGTCCTGCGCGGTTTCCCATTAGATGCAAAAACGCGAAAAAGGATACACAATTTTTCGCGGTGGGGCTGAATGGCGGCCGTGAACTCCTTCACCGGGATGTTGCGTTCGCTTAGCCGCGGTGACACAAAATTAACTTGCTTTTTTGTGGCGAATCATATAGTTTTTACGCATATTTTTCACACCTCTACGTGTGCTTGTCAACGGATTGGCGCAGTGCAGCATCAACTCGAGGTTCAAAATGGCACAAAACAAGCTCTCCTTCTTTGAAACCGTTCTTGCATTCTTCGATAAAGCCGCGGGGTACACGTCCCATCCTCCCGGCTTGCTGGAACAGATCAAATATTGCAACAGCATCTACCAGTTCAAGTTTCCCATCAAAGACGAACACGGCAATTATGAGATCATCGAAGCATTTCGGGTGGAGCACAGTCACCACAAGTTGCCGGTAAAGGGGGGCATCCGCTACAGCGAGATGGTCACCGAGGACGAAGTCAAGGCGCTGGCTGCGCTCATGACCTTCAAGTGCGCCCTGGTGGACGTGCCGTTCGGCGGGGCCAAAGGAGGCATCAAGATCGAGCCGCGCAAATACAGGCCCGATCAGATCGAGCGCATCACCCGGCGCTACACCGCGGAGCTGGTGAAGAAAAATTTCATCGGACCCGGTGTCGATGTCCCCGCGCCGGACTACGGCACCAGTGCGCGCGAGATGGCCTGGATTTGCGACACCTACGGCGCCCTGAACCCGGGACAGATCGACGCGCTGGCCTGTGTCACCGGCAAGCCCATCGAGCAAGGGGGAATCCGAGGCCGGGTGGAGGCCACCGGCAACGGCGTGTTCTACGGTGTGCGCCACGCGCTGACCTATGCCGAAGACATGAAGAAATTGGGTTTGACGCCTGGAATCGAAGGGAAGCGCGTGGTGATCCAGGGGTTGGGCAACGTCGGCTACCACGCGGCCAAGTTCTTCCAAAAGGCGGGCGCGGTGGTCGTCGCGCTGGCGGAATACGACGGGGCCATCTACAATCCTGACGGGCTGGATGTGGACGCGGTGCAGTCGCACCGCAGGGAAAGCGGCACCATCCTCAATTTCCCCGGTGCTCGTAATTTTCACGAGAGTCGCGAGGCGCTGGAATACGAGTGTGACATTCTGGTGCCGGCTGCGTTGGAGCGGCAGATTACGGCAGAGAATGCGCCGCGCGTCAAGGCGAAGATCATTGCCGAAGCCGCCAACGGGCCCACCACCAGCGCAGCCGCGGAAATCCTGCAGCGCAAAGGCGTGATGATCATTCCGGACATGTACTTGAATGCGGGCGGCGTGACGGTCTCGTACTTCGAGTGGTTGAAAAACCTGAGCCACGTGCGGTTCGGACGCATGAGCAAGCGCTTTGAAGAGGCCTCGAATCTGGCGTTGGTGAACATGGTGGAACGGCTGACCGGCAAAGAGATGACGCTGGAAGAGAAGCGGCTGCTCTCCCACGGGGCGGATGAGATCGACCTGGTCAACTCGGGTCTGGAAGAGACCATGATCAACGCGTACGACGCCATCCGCGAAATCATGGTGAGCACGAAGGGAATCGAGAGCCTGCGCGTGGCGGCATTCGTCAATGCCATCAATAAGATTGCGGTCTCGTACATTCAGTTGGGTATTTTCCCGTAGTCTTTGTCTGACATGAGGCTTCGCAGACTGGCAGCCGCAGACAAACTTTTGACGGAGTAAGGCCGCAAGTCCTGGGCTGTCCAAAACTCGGCCTTTTCCGTGATTCCTGCGAAGGCAGGAATCTCTAACATGCTGATTTTAATAAACTCCTGCATTCACAGGAGTGACAAATTGATGCTCTTTTCCGACTTTTTGGACAGCCCCGGATTTAAGGGGGTAAGTCTTGGTGGATGATCTCATAAAACAGACCGTCCGAACGCTTAGGCTGAATAATTGTTGAATTGGTATTCCGGGTACGGATTCTGAAATTGTCATGCCCGCGAACGCGGGCATCCACATGCCACCGTAAAGTCTTGTTTTCACATGGATTCCCGCTTTCGCGGGAATGACAAAGTCATGTCTCATGAATTGTTCAGGTTCATTAGTGTCCGGCTAAGAGAGCAAAACAGTGTCCGCAAGTGTTTAAA
>CAYQOI010000323.1:0-4778 GCA_964419085.1 uncultured Cytophagia bacterium
GCGGAAGTCGCGACCATTCTGGAGAAAACCAATTGCCATCCGTTTCTCCTGCAACTCCTCTGCAAGCGCCTTGTGGAAACCCGGGACCTGGAAGCGGTGATCGAGGAGGTCAGTCACGACAACATGATCAGCCAGTTTTTCTCCATCGATTTTCAGTACCTGGATGCGGTGGAAAAAGATATTCTCCTCTATTTGCTCGAAAACAAAACACTGGGGGCAGCCGACCTGGCACGGCTGACCCCACACCCGGAGGAGAAGCTGGGGCAGGGATTGTTTGAACTGGTACAGATGGGTCTGGTGGAGCAGGAAAGCGATGCATATCACATCGCCAACTACTTTTTCGAAAAGTGGCTGGAACGGGAGAAAGACGCGCTTTACAGCGACTCACATCTCAAACGGGCTCAGCCGAGGGTAGAGGTCGAGTTGCGGTCGTCCTCTCTGCTGCCTCAGCCCGGCTCCCGGTTTGCCGGGCATGAGATTGTCGAAAAGTTGGGGGCCGGCGGCATGGGAGTGGTGTTCAAAGCGCGAGATTTGCGTCTGGAACGCCTGGTTGCGATAAAGGTGCTTCTGCCGGAATTCATGGATGATGCGGAACCCCGGGAGCGGTTTCTTCTGGAAGCCCGCGCGGCTTCGGCACTCAGCCATCCCGGCATCGCGGTGATCTACCAGGTCGGGGAGGAGCACGGCATTCATTTCATCTCCATGGAATACGTCGCCGGCGAGACGCTGGGCGCGTGGCTCAAGGCGCCCGACCGGACATTTGCTGAAAAGCTGGATGTGGCCCTGCAGGTTGCCCATGCCCTGACACATGCACACGAGAAGCAGGTGGTACACCGGGATATCAAATCGGACAACATCATGGTCGGCGAAGACGGCCGGGTGAAGGTCATGGACTTCGGTCTCGCAAAAGTGCCGCAAAAGGTCGACCCCAAGCTCACCAAGAGCGGCACGACGCTGGGCACGCTCGCGTACATGTCACCGGAGCAAGCCGGCGGCCTCCCCACCGACCACCGGACCGATATTTTCTCGTTTGGGGTGGTGTTGTACGAACTGTTCACCGGGAAGCTGCCTTTCTCCGGCGAGTTCGAGCTTTCGGTGCTCTATTCCATCATGAACGAGGAACCGGAACCGCTGCGCAAGGTGAATCCTGAGCTTCCAGAGCAACTGGAAGGTGTTGTTACCAGAGCGCTGCAGAAAGACCGGGAGCTGCGCTACCAGCGCATGGCGGATTTGTTGCGCGATTTAGAGCAGCTCGCGAAAGAGGCTCCCCCGGGTCGCTCTACCCCTCCAGCCACTTGACCTTCTGACCAACCGCGATCTCCCCGCTGTCCAGGACTTCGGCGTAGGCACCCCCCCACCAGTTCGGATACATCGCGTTCTTGAGGCCGGGCAATGCTTCATCCATGCGTTCGCACGGTTTGGTCTCCCCCGCGATGCGCAGGCGGCAGGGTCCGACCAGAAGGATTTTACCCCGGCTGTGGGCAAGCGAGATGCCGCTCACCAGCAGATTGGCGCGTCGTGTCGAAGGGGAAAGCTGGGCGTCGAGCTTTCGCATCAAGCGGTCCCACACCTCCAATTCGATGAGGGTGACCTGTCTTTTGCCGCCCTGATCGGCGTTGTGCAGCAGACCCCGACCTGCAACCAACGTTGCATTCTCCCGGGCGTCCATGGGACCCCGGCTGCATCGCTTGAGCCAGATGGCCCGCAACTTCCCTTCCATGTTCTTCCTTAATTGGGTAAGCGTTTAAGAACAAAACTGCAAATAACAGGGTAACAGAATTGCTGAGAAAGGCAAGAAGAAAAAGCAGACTCCCGAGGGCTTGATAAAAGGAAAATGGAACCGATAATTAGAACTGAAATCGCAACTCAAGCCTGGAGTGAAAAGGGAGAAGATCGTGCGAATTCTAATCGTTGATGATGACCTCGACAGCATCAAGCTGATTTCAAGCTACCTGTCACCGTTGGGCGAGTGCGACCATGCCGCCAACGGGGAGGAGGCCATCGAGCTCTACGTCCAGTCATTCGAGGAGGGCCAGCCTTACGACCTGGTGTGCCTGGACATCATGATGCCGCATTTGGATGGCCAGGCTGCGCTCAAGATGATCCGCGGTATCGAAGCGCAAAACGGCGTGCGGCTCGGCAAAGGCGCGAAAATCGTCATGACCACCGCGCTTTCCGACAACCGCAACCAGCTGCGCTCGTTCATGAGCTTGTGCGACGCCTACCTCGTGAAACCATTCGATAAGGAAACCCTCATCGACACGTTGAGACAGGTGGAGCTGATCTCTGCCTGAGACGTGCGCCACCGCGCTTTGCCTGGCAATCGAGTTTCAGTTCTAATATTTTGATCCTGCCACGACCATTCGGGGCAAGGCCACTCCGCCAGTTCTTTTCTCAAGATTTTGAGAAAAATGAGGCTGTCTTTCTGTCGCGGTAAAGCTGTGTTTGCGTACATCGGCGTGAGCCTCATCGTCTTACACCAGGGATTCACTCAAACCACGACCAGCCGTTCTCGGTTCAAACAGTGTAAAGCTCAACAGGACCCCCATGGCGATGACGGCTGCACTGACCAGAAAAAGCATCTGGTAACCCGCCTGATTGGCAATAAATCCCCCCAATATTGGCAGCAAAAGCGTGGGCGATGAAAGTGTGCTTTTCAGGGCCGTGCAGGTCGGCACGAGATGGTCTGGCGTGATTTCCAGAAGATAATTGCGAGCACACATATCGGCAGCGCGATAGGCCATCCCGGCGAGGGCAAATGTCATCCCGAAACCGGCGGGCCAAACACTGCCGGAGAACAGCGCCCACAGCGGCGCCAGCAACGAGATCAGCCCCACACCGATAAGTGCCAGCCGATAGCCATAGCGGTCGCCTAACGCACCCCAGATCAACCCGGTGGTGGTTTCTCCGATAATCTGTAGCATGATAAAAAAACCAATCTGCGCGGTTGGGACGGCAAGTTTCACTCTGGCAAAAATCACGAAAAATGGCAACGCCAGATAGATCCCGGCGAGCAGCATGGTGACGACAAGAAATTTCCTGAAAACCTTACTCCTTCGCACGAGGCCCATTGCATCGCGTAGAAAGTCCGGCAGGCTGCGTGGGGCTACGATGCGTGTGTCACCGGGTTCCCGCATGACAATGAAACCGAAGCCGGCTACCGCGAGAGCCGCGGCGGTCGCTAGAAAGAAAATTCCGTAGGTGGGCGTCAGCAACTTGGGATAAACTGTGGAGAAAATCCAATGCGAGATCAACCCGGCGAGCATTCCGGCAAACCCGCCCAGGAGATAGCGTACACCAAAGAATTTGCCCCTGCTTGTGGGGGAAATCGTCCGGGCCACCATATATGAGTAGACCAGTTCGCCAACGCCTCCTGCAAAGAAAAAGACCAGCAAGAGCAGCAGGACAAGCGCGGTGGTCAGAACCGGAAATTTGTCCGCCCAAAGAATTGTGGAGAAGCCAACCAAGAACCAGATACCGCTACGTACGTAGATTACACCGATGAGATAGGGCCGCTTATAGCGCCGGCTTTCCAACCGATGCGCGAAAAAGAGCTGCGGCAGCACGACGCCCAGGCGCTTGAGCGTCAGAATAGCGCCGACCAGAAAATCGGAACCCGTGAGGGCGTGCATGAAGGCAGGCAGCACAGTCGTATCCTGACTGAACGCCATCCCAAATTGAAAAAAGATGCCGTGGAAGAGACCGCCCGAAAAGTTTCGACGCTGGTAGGGCCAGGCATTTCTCTTTTTCTGCTCTGTCATCGACAGAATTGCCCCGATTCCGACTCAGGAAGCTACAACCAATTCGTCAACTCCACGCCGGCGCCGATTCTGGTCGAATTGTCATTGTAGTCGATGAGGCTTTCGCCATAACCTGTGAAAAACTGCACGTACCCGCGTATTTTTCTAACCAGCGGAAAACTCCAGTCCAGTTGCAAGGCAGCTTTCTGATCAGCCTTCAGATTGTCGCGAAAGAGAAAGGTGATGGTATGTTTCCCCAGGGATATGACCCCGCGCACGTGCCCATGCCCCATATAATCCGTGATATCCGGATTATCATCACCAGTTGGGTCTGATGGCGATGTTTTGGCCTTTTCCGGTAACCGAATCCAGGGTCGCAGCTCAATGAATACTCTATTCTGTATGTCAAACACAATTTGAGCGAATAACCGGTTCCAGCTTCGCGAGGCCGGCACATCACGGCCGTTGGACTGGTGGTCGATGCCGAGGTTTATCAGCTTGATTTTTGCGCCTTTTAGCTTGATGTTGGTGTGAATCATAAAAAAAGCTTCCGGCTCGTAGTTGGTTTCCCTGAAGGGGCTGGAGATGGCGCTGTTGTAAACCTGCCACCAGTTCTGCTGCGTGTAGGCGACGTAAAAGTTGACGTTGTCGCTGAAAACCCCTTTCCATACCAGCAATTTGAAACTGATTTGAAACTTGGCCTCCACAGCGTCGAGTTGGTGGTTAAACCCGATGAGCCCGGCTTCCGCGTTGTTCGGCGAGCTGTTGTAAACCACCGGCATGAAATAAATGGGCCGGTGTGGCAAAATCGCAAACGGATTGCCGATGTCTTTGGCTTCGTATTTGAATCGCCGGTCGATTTTCGAGCTGTCCCCGGGTGCATCCGCTCGCTTCACGGTCGCGGCAGAACTGTCGCTCAGCGGGCGTGCGGGTTCAGGCATTCCGAAGGCAAAGGCCGTCATGGAAAATAATGTAAGAATAACGAAATAAACATGCACCATATTTGTCTCTTCATTTGGCAGAATACAGAAAAGACAG
>CAYQOI010000324.1:0-4766 GCA_964419085.1 uncultured Cytophagia bacterium
TCCTTGCATTTACAAGTCACTGTTTTTTGGTAGATTGAATCTGCCACACTTGCCATCCCAAGTGACGACAAAATGTGAACGTGGTTTACGTTTCGTGAATATTCTTCACATCGCGTTTTGTCGGGCGGAGCCAAAAGGGTGACGCACCAGCGGTACGGGATCAAACTGCCGGCAAGTCCTGAACCGGTCGAGGATTGTGACGCTGGTGAAAAATATTGACATTTTCCGGCCTTTCCGCTATATTTTGCCGAATCTCAAGTCCGTTCAAATTCAAACAACTTTAGGAGGGTTAAACAGATGATGAGGAAGCTCAGTACGTTTTTGCTTTCCGCGCTGGTGGTAACGGCATTGAGCAGTTGCAAACAGCAGAAGACCGAAGAGAAGCCGGCTGAAACCAAAGCCGCGAGAACGGCCATTGCGCAGATGAATCCCACCGAGGGCAATGAAGCACACGGTACCGTGACCTTTACCGAAGTCGAAAACGGCATTCAGGTAAAGGCGCACCTGGAGGGCGTTCCCGAAGGAGACCACGGATTCCACATCCATGAAAACGGCGATTGCGCGGACAACGGCAAGGCCGCGGGCGGCCATTGGAATCCCGAAGGCAAGCCCCACGGCGCCCGCGACGCCGCGGAGCGGCACGTCGGTGACCTGGGCAACGTCACCGCGGATGCAAACGGCGTGGTGGACACCACGTTTGTGGATTCCGTCATCACCTTCGATGGCCCCAACTCCATTATCGGCAAGGGTGTGATCCTGCACGAAAAGGCCGACGATCTGACCAGCCAGCCCACTGGCGCGGCAGGCGCGAGAATCGCGTGCGGCGTCATCGAGTGGAGCAAGGAATAGTCCGAAACAAAAAAGTGCGGCGCGCCAGCCGACGCGTCGCACTTTGTTTTTGAGACCCTACCAGCGAGGCTTATTTGATCTTCACCTCGATTTCCTTCGGCTTCACCTCTTCCGCCTTCGGCAGCGTGATGGTCAGAACCCCGTTGTTGAAATTGGCGTCGATCTTTTCGCTCACGATGCGAGACGGGACCCGAAAACTGCGTTCGAACCTGCCGTAGCTTCGCTCGATTCGGTGGTAGTTGATATCCTTGTCCTCTTTCTGCGCCCGCTTCTCACCCGTCACCGTCAGCAAGCCTTCCTCGTACCGCACTTTCACATCTTCCTTGGTCATTCCGGGAAGCTCGAAATTGAGATAGAAGTTGTCGTCATCTTCGCTGATGTCCACCGCCGGGCTCCAGGAGCCTTTGAACAACGAGGTTTCACGAGCGCGATCGCCGAACACGGTGTCCACCAGACGATTCATCTCATCGGAGATGGAAATTAAATCTCTCGCCGGGTTCCAACGTGACAGATACATGACTTAGCCTCCTTTTCTTCTAAGTACCAACTTTGCTTTATTTACCAGGTTCGTGGTGGCAGAAGGCAAGGACTGTGCCAGATGTAAAGGGAAATGATTAACCACTTTATTTTTAAATAGTTACATAAATATTGCGCGTTTCTCCTTTTTTGCAAAAAATACGGCGAGGGATGACAGAGTTTTCCGAGAGTGTGTCAACATTTCAGAGGAGGGATGTTTGAGGCTGTCAATGAGTCAGGCAGAACGTTTGCTTCCTTTCCAGCCCGTGATTTTGTAGCAGCCGAAACGCGTTCTTTCTCGCGGCCGGGTCGTCATGTAACTTCTGGGTTCTTCTGCCGTCTATGCCATAAGAGGTCGTCCTGCTTCCTTGATCCGCACCGATTTCACTGGTGCAGCGGGTCGTTCCGGCCTGCTCCCGGACACTACCTTCTTCAGACGTCTTAAGGAGAACGCATTTGAAGCGTACCAGGTTTAGTCTGCTCTACCTTGCGGGCTATCTCATTTTTGGGGGCACGATTTTTCTCTTTGCGCCGGGCCTGGCGCTGCGTCTTTTTCTCTCTACCGGTAATTATGAGCCTGTGATGGTCAAGTTCGTGGGGTTGTTGCTGCTCGGCCTGGGGATTCTGGTCTCGGGCGTCACCTGGCTTGGGGACCTGCGCTTGTACAAGATCGCCATGCTGGTCCGTACGGTGATCCTCATCGGGTTGGTTCACCTCTTTCTCGTCTCTCGCGACCCGCTGATGCTCATTCTGCTGGGGATCGTGGGCCTGGGGTTCATTCTATCGCTGATCGCGGTGCACTTCGATTCTCGCCAGCGCCCGACTCACCAGGGGAAAGCCGACGGCACGGTTCCCTGAATTGGGTGGGGCGCGTGCGATAAGCTTCGCTTCATCGGCTTGCCACGCCCACGCCCGCGATGACCAGCCCGCTGCCGGCCACGGTCCGCCAGTCCAGCACCTGGTGCAAAACGATCCAGTCGAGAAAGAGCGCGACGATGGGGATGACGAAAACGATGAGCGACGCCGTGGTGACTTTGATGTGTCCCAGCAGCCAGTAGTACCCGATGAACGCGACGCAAGACCCCATGACCGCGAGGTAGGCGAGGGAGCCCAGCGATTTCACCGTTGCGTGAAAGTCCGAGAGATTTTCCAGCCCCAGACTCAGGCCCAACAGCGCCACAGCCCCGCACAGCATGTGCACGAAGGTGAGGACGAAGGGGTCCAGCTCCCGGACGTTTTTTTTGATGACGACGTTTGAGAGCGCGGTACAGATGGCGCTGAAAACGACCGCGGCGGTGGCCAGGACCGCCATCCGATTCTGTAATTTCAAGCTGTCCAAAAAGATGAGCAGGAGGCCGGAGAAGCCTACCAGTGTGCCGCCGATTTTGGTGGAGGAAAGCCGGTCGTCGGGAATCATCAGGTGGGAGAAAAGGATGACGAAAAATGGAAACGCGCTGAACAGCACCGAGGTGAGACCCGCGGGGATGTACTGCTCACTCCAGTAGACCAGCCCGTAGGTCACGGAGACCGCGAAGAGGCCGGTGTTCACCATCAAGCGGAGGACCCGGCGGTCGCGGGGGATCCTCTGCCCGCGCAGCTTGACGATGGGAAACATGAGCAACGCGGCGAGGAGAAAACGCAGTCCGGCATACAGGAACGGCGGCGCATCCTCGAGCCCGATTTTGATGAACATCCACGTCGAGCCCCAGATGAGACAGAGCAGCATAAAAACCAGCGTTGCGGAAAGTGTGCCGCCGAGCATAAGCCTCCAGAATTGAAAAAGTCACCTCCAGTGCAGTGAATTCAGGTGCCTCAGCCGAAGCACAAATATAACGCGCCAGAAACACATTGTCACGCGAAATCAGCCTGTTGCGTCCCGAAATCTCGGTCGCGGCGGTTTTTCTGAAAGCGGCACGCGGTAATGAAACATTCCAGCGGCTCAGGCGTATCTTGAGGCAGTCCCATGAAGTCGTACCTGTAAATGCAAAATCTAATCCTTGCACTCTGTTTCAGGAGAAAAAGATGTTCAGAACTTTGAGTCGCCTGTGGGTTATCTGCGTATTGCTCCTGGGCTTTGCGCAACTGGATTGTGGCAACGAAGAAGCGCGCAGTGCCAACGGCACCTCTAAGAGCGCGCACGAGGACACCACCGTTGCGAAGAAGGCAAAAGGTGAACACCGGGCGGACAAAAAGAAGCCGGAAGAGCTTGTCCCGGTGGAAACGACGAAAGCCAGGGTGGGCGAGATCTCGTCTTATCTCTTGCTCAGCTCCAATCTGGAAACCGAAAGAATGACCGACGTGTACTCCCGGGTACAAGGGCTGGTGGAAGCCACCTACGTGGACGAAGGCGATTACGTCAAGAAGGGACAGGTGCTCCTGAGCCTGGAAGCGGAGGAATACGCGTTGGCCGAAGCCAAGGCCAGGGTGGAGTACGAGCAGCAGAAGAGCGTCTTCCAGCGTTCCGAAGCGATGTTCAACAAGCAGCTTCTCAGCAAGGAGGAGTTCGACCAGGCCAAATACACGCTGGAGGCCCGGAAGATACAGTGGCAGCAGGCGAAACTGAACCTGGATTACACCAAGATCACCGCGCCGATTTCCGGCGTCGTGGGCGAGCGACTGGCGCGGCAGGGGGATCGCATTCAGCCTTCCGACAAGCTGTTTACCGTGATCGATGCCGAAGAGATGATCGCGGTGGTACATGTGCCTGAAAAGCAACTCGGTGTCATCGAAAAGGGCCAGCCGGCATTCATCACCTCTGCGCACCTGCAAGGCACCCGTTTTGCGGGTTGGATCAAGCGCGTCAGCCCCGTGGTGGACCCGCAGAGCGGCACCTTCAAGGTGACCGTCGGCGTCCGAAACAAGGGCAAACGCCTGCGACCCGGCATGTTTGTGAATGTGAATATCATCACGGATACGCACAAAAATGCGGTGCTGGTGCCCAAGACCGCCTTGCTTTACGAGAATGAAAAGATGTACGCGTTCGTGGTCCGGGACAGCGTGGCCCACAAGATCGAAATCAACGCGGGATACCAGGACTATGAGAACGTCGAGGCGCTCACCGACATCCAGCCTGATGATGACATCATCGTGGTGGGTCAGGCCGGTCTGAAAGACCAGACCCGGGTCAAGATCGTAGCGCAGCGCTGAGCAGACTTCTGTACGCTTTTGGAAATGTCGAGTCAAACCCCGTTGTTCACCTGGATTACTCATGGAATTCCAACAGGGCACATTTACTTATTTAAAATCAATCGTTCTCCGGTCATTCCGGTTTTTTCGCAATTCGGCGCAGCGGGATTGCGAAAAATACCGGAATCTCATTCCACGTACCGGAGGGTGGAGGGAGATTCCGGTATTCAACCGGCCCGGCAGATGCCGGGCCAGCGGCTGAAACCGGAATGACA
>CAYQOI010000325.1:0-4757 GCA_964419085.1 uncultured Cytophagia bacterium
CATTTACGTGGGGAGAGATTCCGAAGAGTACCGGAATGACAGGTTAACTGATTGTTTTTAAATTAAAAAATGTTGTCTTACTGGTAATCCATGAATAATCCAGGCTAATTGCGGGGAAGGAATGGCAAAGGCAAAGAAAGACAAGCTGAAAAGGCAGAAGAAGGCACGCGAACAAGCTCGCGGGACAGAGCCCTCCGGGCTCCGGCGGTTCATCGAAAAGCACCCGGACGGGACTTACTCAGCGATTTTGCTGGTCCTGCTTTTGGTTTTTTTTCACGAGGTCATTTTCGGCGGCAAGACGTTTTTGCCTCCGGACAAACTCGCGGCTCGCAGTGTGGCTCCGTTTATTTTCGACGCGCTCAAGAGGGGGATTTACCCTCTGTGGAATCCCTACATTTTCTCCGGCATGCCTTCCTTTGCCAGCCTGCAGAGCGCGCCGTTCGTGGACCTGGTGGGAGATGTGGTTCAGGCGGCCCACTGGTTGGTGAGCCGAGTTTTGCCGCTGCCCGAGATCACGCGGCTGTTGTTCAATTACTTCTTGTTTGGCATCTTCACCTACATTTTGCTCCTGAAAAAGACATCCCTGCGGTGGGTGGCTCTGTTGGCTGCAGTGGTGATGGTTTTTCAGCCGGCGGTCATCGCGTTTGCCGCATTCGGGCACAGCTCCAAGTTGAAAACCGCGGCCATGATTCCCATCGTCTACTTACTGCTGGAACAAGCTTTGGACGAAAAACGGGCCCGCGATTTCGTGCTGCTGGCCCTGGCCGTTGGGCTCCAGCTCCTGCGCGCGCACACGCAGATCGCGTATTACACCTTCATGATGATCGGGCTTTATCTCCTGTTTTGGGTCGCGGATGCCGGTCTGCAAAAACGCTCGTTTGCTGAGGTAGGGAAGGCGCTGGCCGGGGTGGTGGTCGCCCTGGCGGTGGGGGTGGCGATGTCCGCCTGGCTCTACCTCTCGGTGCAGGAGTACGCACACTACTCGATCCGCGGGGGCGGGCAGGGGCTAAGCTACGGCTATGCCACCAACTGGTCGTTTTCGCCTGCGGAGATGACAACCTTCCTGGTGCCCGCGTTCATGGGGTTTGGGGGGCAAACGTACTGGGGCCAGATGCCGTTCACCGATTTCCCCTGGTACATGGGAGTGGTGCCGCTTTTTCTCGCCGGCGCCGCGTTGGTTCTGCGCCGGGATCGAACCGTGCTTTTTTTCGCCGCGCTGGGGCTGCTCTCTCTGCTCGTTTCATTCGGGAAGACCCTGCCCCTGCTCTACGGCCCCCTGTTCAAGTTCCTGCCGTTCTTCAACAAATTTCGCGTGCCCAGCATGATCTTGATCTTGCTGCAGTTTGCCGTCGTGATGCTTGCCGCTCTGGGGCTGGAGCGTCTCTTGAACCTGGACGAAGAGCGTCTCCGGGACCGGGCTCGCAAATACATCTATGTTTTTGCCGGCGCCTGCGCTGCGCTTGCGCTTTTCCTGTTGCTGGGCAAAAGCGTCTACCTCGGCTGGGTGCAAAGCTCGGCGAAGCAGTTGGCCGCTGCGGCGCAGGAGGCGGCGTATAAAAAAGCGGCTTCCGATGCCCTGAAGATGATGTTGATGGTTGGCGTGAGCGCCGTGCTCGTCCTATCTTATCTGAAAAAGAAACTGGGCAGCCGCGTCTTTCTTGTGGCCACGGTTTCGCTGGTGGTGCTGGATCTCTGGCTGGTGGATTTCAAGGTCATCCACCCCCAGCCCAAAGCCAACGAAGCCACTTTTTTTGCTGAAACCCCTGCGGTGAAGTTCCTGAAGGCTCAGTCGGCGCCGTTCCGCATTTACCCGGTGGCGGACGACAAACCGGCAAATTGGTACATGTACCACAAGATCCAAAACATCTTAGGATACCATCCGGCGAAACTGAAGATCTACCAGTCTTTTCTGGAACAGTCCGGCCTCGAGGCCCGGGACCGGTTCGGTTTGCCTGCGTTTTTGGGCAAATATCTGAAGGTGACCCTGAAGGATGGTCGCCCTGCGCTTGCGCCGGTCAACCCGGAAGACGTGCCACAGATCCGGTTTCACGTGGACAACGCGATCTTGGACATGCTGAATGTCAAATATTTGCTGTCGTTTTACCCCATCAGAGACAGCCGTTACCAGATGGTTGCCGCCGGACAACCTGCGGTTTATGAAAATACCGGTGTTTTGCCGCGGGCGTTTTTCGTGAACGACATTCGGGTGGTCGCGCGTCCGGAGGCGTTCTTCGACCTCCTGCGCAGCGGTCGATTTGACCCGCACGACCAGGCCGTCCTGGAAGAAGAGCCGGCTTTTAACATCGTGCCTTCGCAAGAGAATCGGGTGGAGATCCGGTCTTATGATATCCACAAGATCACGTTGCACGCGTCTGTGGCAGAGCCGGCGCTTTTGGTGCTCAGCGAAATCTACTATCCCGCGGGATGGAAAGCTTTTGTGGACGGCCAGGAGACGAAGATCTACAAAACCGATTACATCCTGCGTTCCATTTTTCTGAAGCCGGGCGAGCACGACATCGAGTTTGTTTTTCGCCCGAAGACGTTCTGGATGGGTGCGGGAATCACGTTTGGGTTGTTCGTTATTTTGCTGGCGTTTCTGTTTTTTGATTTTCGGAGAAGACGGGCGGCATCAGCTGTTTCGCCGCCGCCGGTCTGATCATCGATTCAAGATCGTGCGGGCGTAGTTTTCCCAACTCAGCTCACGCGCGCGGCGCGCGACCTTTTCTTTCGGGATGGGATGCTGCAGAAATCTCAGCATCGCCTGCGCCATGCTTTCCACATCATCCGGTTCGGCCAGATAGCCATTCTCCCCCTCCACAATGCTCTCGGGGAAATGCCCCACACGCGTGGCCAGAATGGGCAGATGGAAATTGTACGCCAGGGATTCCACCCCGGACGGCGTGGCCGTGAGATAGAAGAGCAGCATGCAATCGCTCACCTGCAGATACTTGTGGACCTCTTCATTTGGCACGTAGCGGTGCACCACGGTGACCGAATCTTCCAGACCCAGCTCCGCGATGAGTTCCAGCGGCCGGTAGTTCAGGCCGCTTTCGCCTTTGCGGGTAAAAATGGCGCTCAGGAGCCGAAACAGCGCGAACTTGAGCTTAGTGGAAAGCTTGCCGGGATCCAGCGTGCTCCACAGCGACTCGCCGACGATGAGTAACGACACGTCGTCCCGCACCGCACGCACTTTGGCAAACGCCTTGATCGCGTTGTGCACGCCTTTGTACCTGCGGATGAATCCGAAGCAGAGGAAAACGTGCTCTCTGAGGTTGAGTTCCCGTTTCTGGGCCGCGAGGTCAAAATGCGGGTCTGGGGTGAAGAGATCGTAGACCGGATGGTAGAGCTTGATCACGGTTCGGCTGCCGTCTTCGCTCCTTTTGCCGGTTTCGGTGATGGTGAAACGCCGGGTGGGGAAGAGTTGCTTGAGTTCTTCGGCGGTCTTGTAGGCGTGAACGATGTAGGTGTCTGCGTGCGCGATGCCCATCCGGGTCAACCAGCTGTCCAGCCGGCTCGCCTCCTTCTGCTTGACGAAGTGACAATCGAAGATGACCTCGATTTCCGGGTGCCGGTGCAATCGTTTGGCCAGATAGCCCAGCGGCAGGCCCTGCAGCGCGATGGACCATTGGAAAATCACCATGTCCGGTTTAAGCCGTAAGATTTCGCGATAGGTGGTTTGCCAGCTCCTCGGGTTGTTGTAGTTGGTGAGATAGTGGATTCGCACGTTGGTGCCCGCGAGGAGGTCGGTGCGGCTGCTGCGGTCCACAAAATCACGCGGAACGATCGCGGGATACTGTTGCGTCCAGGACACCAGGTGGGTTTCCACGCCCTGGACCTGGTCGAGCGCTTTGGCCAGAGAGGTGGTGTAGTTGGCGATGCCGCCCTTGAATCGGGGGCCTAAACCGAAGACGACGACCCGCATCTTTGCTTCAGTCGGTTTGGTGTTCGTTGAACACGAGTGGCGGGTGGGGCGTCAGGCATATTTTTTCACGGCCGTTTCATAAACGCGACGCAGGCCTTCTTGCAACGAGATCCTGGGTTTCCATCCCAGGAGTTCTTGTGCATAGTGCATGTCCGCGTATCTGGCGTGAACGCCCACCGGCTTCTCCAGAAGCGGCTTGACCTGCGGGCGGTAGCCCGCGAAAGAGCAGAAGATTTCGATGATTTCCAGAAACGTGGTGAGGCGGCCGGAACCGATATTCACCGCAGAGCCGTCGTGGATCTTGTCCAGCGCGAGCATGATGCAGTCGATGCAGTCATCGATGTGCACAAAATCGCGACCTTGCTTCCCAGAGCCCCAGACCTCGAAGGGGTCTTCTCGCCGTGCCGCGCGCGCCGCCAGCGCGGGGATGGGATAGGTCAAATCCTGGTCTTCACCGTAGCCGGAGAAGGGTCGCACGCACGCGACCGAAATGCCGTAGTGCTGCGCGGCGATGCGGGCAAGATATTCGCCGGTCAGCTTGGACCAGCCGTAGGTCATGTCCGGTCTGCCCAGCATGCTTGCGTCTAGATCGATGTCGTTTTCCTTGAGCGCGGTGTGCTTTTCCGGCTGCTGCAGGTGTACCGGGTAGGCCGCGCTGGAGCTGGGATAGAGCACCCGGCGGGGTTTGTGCCGACAGACCCAGTAAAAAAACTCCGCGTCGATGGCCAGGTCCAGCGCTACGGCCATGGGATCGCCTTCGATTTTGGCACGGCCACCCACGATGGCCGCGAAGTGGAAAACGTCGGCAAACGCGGTGATGTCGACGTCGTATGTT
>CAYQOI010000326.1:0-4754 GCA_964419085.1 uncultured Cytophagia bacterium
GTGGCGGTCATCCGTTGGTGGGGGTACGGCGAATTGGACAGCGCCTCGAACTCCACGAATGCATCCCGGTAGTCCCGGGAGAGATAAGCAGACAACGCCTTTCTAAATTCCGATTCTTTTTCCGGGTTCACTTGCACTTCGTTGGAAACCTGTGCGTGTAGCCCGCCCACCCCGGTGAGGGCCAGGGCCAGGAGAATAAGTAGTTTGATGGCTTGCTTCACCTTCACTCCCTATTCGACAGTGACACTTTTGGCTAAATTCCTCGGCTGGTCCACATCGCAACCCCGCAGCACCGCGATATAGTAGGCCAGAAGCTGGAGCGGAATGATGGTGAGGATGGGCAAGAGAAATTCCATGGTCTGGGGAACGTAGATCACGTGGTCTGCGCGTTTGGTGATTTCCTCATCGCCCTCCGTCGCGATGGCGATGATCCTTCCGCTGCGTGCCTTCACCTCTTCGATGTTGCTGGCGATTTTGTCGTAGGTGGAATCCTTGGTGGCGATGAACACCACGGGCATGTTCTCGTCGATGAGGGCGATGGGACCGTGCTTCATCTCTGCGGCAGGGTACCCCTCCGCGTGGATGTAGGAGATCTCTTTGAGTTTCAGCGCGCCCTCGAGCGCCACCGGGAAATTGTACCCCCTACCGAGATACAGGAAATTCTGACTCTGGTAGAATTCCCGGGCGATCTCTTTGATGTTCTCGTGATTTTCCAGAATCTTCGCCACTTTCGCGGGAATGGATTTCAACTCTTCGACGATCTTTGCCCCTTTGGACGCGCCCATGTTTCGCATGCGCGCCAGAAGCAGAGTCAGCAGGGAGAGAACCGTCACCTGCGAGGTGAACGCTTTGGTGGAGGCCACCCCGATTTCGGGCCCGGCATGTAAATAGACGCCCGCATCGCTTTCCCGCGCGATGGTGGAACCGACAACGTTGCAGATGCCCAGCACTTTCGCGCCTTTTCGCTTCGCTTCGCGCAGCGCAGCCAGGGTGTCCGCGGTTTCGCCGGACTGGCTGATCACGAACATGACCGAGCCGCGCTCGATCACGGGATCGCGGTAGCGGAATTCGGACGCGTACTCCACTTCCACCGGCGTGCGCACAAATTCTTCGAGCATGTATTCACCGATGAGCGCGGCGTGCCACGAGGTGCCGCAGGCCGAAAAGAGGATCTGGGGGGCGTAGAGCAACGAGTCGATCTCGTGCCGCACGCCGCCGAGTCGCGCGGTCCCTTCCTCGCTCAGCAACCGGCCGCGCATGGCATCTTCGATGGTTTGCGGCTGCTCCATGATCTCCTTGAGCATGAAGTGGTCGTAGCCGCCCTTTTCGATCCGGTCGAGATCGAAGGAGATCTTTTCGACCTTCTTGCTGACTTTCAGGTTGTCGATGGTCTTAACGGTGACCTGCCCGTCTTTGATCACGATGAGCTCGTTGTCGTCGAGGTAGGTGACATCCTTGGTATGGCTGATGATCGCGGAGACATCGGACGCGACCAGGAACTCATCGTCTCCCATGCCCACCACCAGCGGGCTGCCTCGTCGCGCAGCGACCAGGGTGTTGGGTTCATCCCTGGAGATCACGGCGATGCCGAAGGTCCCCTCCACCTGACTCAGCGCCAATCGCACCGCCTCCTCCAGACTGGTTCCGTTTTGGTAGAATTCTGAAATGAGGTTCACGAGGACTTCGGTGTCGGTTTCGGTGTGAAACTTGTAGCCATTGGCCGCAAGCTTGGTCTTGATCGCCTGGTAGTTTTCGATGATGCCGTTGTGAATCAGCGCGATGCGTCCCGCGTTGTCGGTGTGCGGGTGTGCGTTCTGTTGCGTCGGCAGGCCGTGGGTGGCCCAGCGCGTGTGTGCGATACCCAGGCAGCCGGCCAGGTTCTTTTTCTCTAGCGATTTTTCGAGATTGGTGATTTTGCCGGCTTGTTTTTCTACGGTAATGGAGCCGTTTGTCAGAACCGCGATGCCGGCGGAGTCGTAGCCGCGGTATTCCAGCCGCTTTAGGCCTTCGAGCAGGATGGGCGCTGCGTCCTTTCTACCGATGTACCCGACGATGCCACACATAATTTCACTCCCTGGATAAGCCCAGTTTATTCAACGCAATTCTTCATGAATTCTATGGAGACCCGAGGCCCGAATCCGTGCAAGTTGTTCTCGCTTTTGTAACCAGATTGCACCGCGAGTGGGTCCGGCCGCGCGAAAAGTAAAAACAAACGCGCTAAAAAGCAAGTGAAAATCCTGTCGCCTATTCCCACTCGATGGTGGCCGGGGGTTTGGAGCTGACGTCGTACACCACGCGGTTGACGCCCTTGATTTCATTGATGATACGGTTAGAAACCTTCGCCAGCAGATCATAGGGAAGACGCCCCCAGTCTGCGGTCATGCCATCGACGCTGGTGACCGCGCGCAGTGCGATGACGTGTTCGTACGTCCGCTGGTCTCCCATGACGCCCACGGTGCGCACGGGAAGGAGCACCGCGAAAGCCTGCCAGATGCGGTCGTACCATCCGTGGCGCTCCAGCTCTTCGATGAAGATGGCATCCGCGGCGCGCAGGATGTGCAGGCGTTCTTCGGTGACCTCGCCGAGGATGCGTACCGCAAGCCCCGGCCCGGGAAAGGGATGGCGTCCCAGAATGGTCCGGGGCAAGCCCAATTCCTTGCCCACCCGCCGCACCTCATCTTTGAACAGCTCGCGCAACGGTTCGATGAGTTTGAGGTTCATCACCTCAGGCAACCCGCCCACGTTGTGATGCGTTTTGATGGTCGCAGAAGGCCCATGAGCCGACACGCTTTCGATGACGTCGGGATAAAGCGTTCCTTGCACCAGATATTCGATGCCGGGGATTTTCTTGGCCTCTTTTTCGAAAATCTCGATGAAGGTGTTGCCGATGGCCTTGCGCTTCTCCTCCGGGTCGGTGACGTTTTGGAGACGTGACAGAAAAAGGGCAGCCGCGTCTACCGCATGGAAGCTGACGTTGAAGTGTTCCTGAAAGGTGCGCCGCACCTGGGCAGCTTCATCGCGGCGCAGCACGCCCGTGTCCACAAAGACGCAGTGCAATCGCTCCCCCAGCGCTTTGGCCACCAGCGCAGCCGCGACCGCCGAGTCGACGCCGCCGCTCACCGCGCAGATGGCGCTGGCAGCGCCGACGGTTTCGCTGATTTCCTCGATGGTGCGCTGGATGAACGATTCGGGCGTCCAATTCCCGCGACAGCCGCAGATCTGGAACAAGAAGTTCCCGAGAATCTTCAACCCCTCTTCCGTGTGCGCCACCTCCGGGTGAAATTGCACGCCGTACATGCGCTTTGCCCGGTGGGCAAACGCGGCGTAGGGCGAGTTCGCGGTGTGCGCCAGGACGGTGAACTCTTCCGGCAGGGAAGCCAGCGCGTCGCCGTGGCTCATCCACACCCTGCTGTCGGTGCGCACGTCTTTCAACAAAGAACTGTCGTCGTCGATGACCAGTTGAGCCAGACCGTACTCCCGTTTCGCGGCCGCTGAAACCTTGCCGCCGTGAACATGCGCGAGAATCTGCAGACCGTAGCAGATGCCCAGCACCGGAATGCCCAGGTCCAGCAATTTCTCGTCGGGGAAGGGCGCACCCGCTTCATAGACCGATTCCGGCCCTCCGGAGAGAATCAGGCCCTTGGGGTTCAGGGCTTGCACCTCTGCCAACGGAATGTTGAACGGCTTGATGATGGAGTAAACGCCTAGTTCCCGGACTTTGCGCGTGATGAGTTGGGTGTACTGCGAGCCAAAGTCCAGAATGAGCACGAGCTCGTCGGGCTGAGTTTTCATCTTCCTACGGTTGGATGTCCCACGACCTCAGTTCATCGAGGAAGCGGTAGTTGGTCAGATCGTAGTGCAGCGGGGTGATGGAAACCTTGTTGTTCAGAATCGCGCGGTCGTCCACATCGTTATCTTCTTCCAACTCCACTTTCTTGCCGGTGAGCCAGTAGTAGACCCGGTTCTGGGGATCGATGCGGCGGTCGAAACGCTCCTCGTAATTGGCCAGGCCCTGCCGGCTGATGACCACCCCGGTGATCTCCTCCTCTCTCACAGATGGAATGTTGACGTTCAGGAACGTGCCGCGGGGTAGGCCTTTTTCCGCCACGATCTTGGCCAGCTTGCGGGAGAACTTGGCCGCGTAATCAAAATGGGGATCGCGATAAGTGGTGAGCGACACGGCGAACGAGGGGATTTCCAGAATGGTCCCCTCGGTAGCCGCGGAGACGGTGCCTGAGTAGATGACGTTGATGCCGGTGTTGGAGCCCAGGTTGATCCCGGAGACCACCAGGTCAGGCTTTTCCTTGAGCAGCGCCCAGTATGCGATCTTGACGCAGTCCGCAGGGGTGCCGTTTACCGCGTAGCCAAAGAAGCGTCCATTCTTCTCGAAATTCCACACCCGCAAGGGATCGGAGAGGGTGATCGCGTGTCCCACCGCACTTCTTTCGCTGTCCGGCGCAACCACGGTGACGTCGCCCACCTTTGTTAGCTCCTCGTGGAGCGCCAGTAAGCCCGGCGCGTTGATTCCGTCGTCGTTGGTCAGGAGAATCTTCATGTTGTTTCGATGTCAGTTTTGTGATGGTGAATCATCGAATTTCTCTGGTGTTGCCGCATTTTCGAGTTCCCGACCGGCGGCACGTTCCAATTGACCATTTTTGGTCTCGCGCGCCAGAGGACGGTCGGTGACAAAGTCCAGCACATCCCGCAACGCCTCCTTCATGTTGTGGCGACTCACCACCGCGTCCACAAAGCCG
>CAYQOI010000327.1:0-4753 GCA_964419085.1 uncultured Cytophagia bacterium
TCGATACCTACGAGCCCCTGAGTGACTGAAGCGGGACGCTCTCAGGCAGTCCGTTTGTTCCAGAGATGCAGGGCTTCCTGCATATTCTCTTTTTGCCAGGATTTTCGGAGGCATGGTCTGAGAGGCAGTCTGTTTTTTTAATTTAGTGGAGGAGCAATGGGCCATCTAAAGGGGTGACGACCTGTCGGCCCGATGGGTGCAACAAACACAAAAAGGATGGGGGCTGTTTTACTTTACCAGGTGAGGAGAAAACTTGTGAAATCTAAAAAGCGGTCGCGAGGAACCTGCATGTACTGCGGCGTCCAAATGACGAAAGCAGGCATGTCCAAACATCTACAATCGTGTACCAAGAGAAAAGAATTACTCTCTGCTGGCACGAGCGGGTCGGGTCGTGGTGGGAGCTTCTATCATTTGCTGATCGAGGATGCCTGGGAAGGGAACTTCTGGCTACGTTTGGAAATGTCGGGCAAAGCCCGTCTCGCGGTTCTCGATGACTATCTCCGGGCTATCTGGCTGGAATGTTGTGGTCACTTGAGCCAATTCTCCCTGGGAAACTGGAGAAACGAAATCTCTATGGACCGTAAAGCTCTGGAGGTATTTGAGCCAGGCGTGGAACTGATACACATTTATGATTTTGGTACGTCTTCGGAAACAAAGATTAAGGTGGTCTCTGAAAGAGAGGGTCGGGCGACAACGCCGCATCCCATCGCGTTGATGGCGCGCAACGACCCACCGGAAATATCCTGCATCCAGTGTGGAAAACCGGCTTCATGGTTGTGCCTGGAGTGTCTTTACGACTACGAGCGGGAGGGTACTTTCTGTGACAAACATGCCAAGGCGCATCCACATGTAAATTATGAAGGCCCCATGCCGCTGGTAAATTCGCCGCGGGTGGGGATGTGTGGCTATGTGGGGCCGGCTGAACCGCCCTATTGAGCTTGGCAATCTGGAAAGAGGAAACCTGGAGAGAAGTGTGTTCCATCTCGGTATGAACGAAAGGAGGCCTGAAAATGAAAAAGATGAAATTGGCCGATATCATCCGCACTAAAGGTGAGCTTTGGACCATCAACCAGCACAAGACCATCCACGAGGCCATCAAGCAATTGGTGGCGCACAACATCGGTGCGCTGCTGGTTCTGGACGATGCCGGCAAGCTGGTGGGGATCATCTCGGAGCGTGACATTTTGCGCGAAAGCGCGGAGCGCGATCATCTCCTGCGCAAATCCAAAGTGGAAAGCATCATGACTAAGGACCTGATCATCGGCCTTCCCGATGACGAGGTGGAATACGCGCTGGGCGTAATGACCAAGAACCGCATCCGCCACATGCCCGTGCTCGACAATGACGAGCTCGTAAGCATCGTTTCCATCGGTGACCTGGTCAAAGCGCAGCTCACAGAACGAGAATACGAGAATCGCTATCTGCAGCAGTACATGTTTGGACACTGAGTTTGTTGCAATTGGGCAAAAAAGTACTTGACAATTGGGGATTAATTGTCTAATGTTGGGCTGATTTCGAAGGGATTTAAAGTCTCTCCTCATCTCTCGCCGTTTCTGCAACTACTACTAATGGATTAGACAGGGGAAACATTAGTTTTAGGATCACCGCTTGAAAATTTTCTCTTACACCACGCCGAAGGGTCTGACCCAAATAGGTCTTCGGCTTGACAATCGCGACTACAATTTTTCAAGGGCGTGGGAGCTTTACAAGCAGTTCAAGAGCGGCGGAAAAGGCCCCAGCCTCAACTTCTTGCAGTTGATGGTGGAGGCTGACTTTTTCCACGTGGCGACCATTTCGGAAGTTCTGGACACGCTGCGAGAGTTTCGGCCGCTGGATGATTTGGTCATCCGGGAGAGGGTCCAGCTCCTGCCGCCCATCGGACGGCCGCAGAAGATTCTCTGCATCGGCAGGAACTACGCAGAACACGCCAGAGAGCTGGAGCATGAGGTTCCCGACGAACCGCTTTTCTTTGCTAAATCGCCTTCCGCACTCATCGGCTCGGGACAGGCCATCAAATTGCCACAAAAGGTGGGCCGGGTGGATTTCGAGGGTGAGCTGGCCGTGGTCATGGGTCGCCGCGCGAAGAATATTTCGGAAAAGTACGCGTGGGAGTTTGTGGCAGGGTTCACACTCTTGAATGACGTCACCGCGCGCGACTTGCAGCGGCAGGACATCGAAGCCGGGAAACCCTGGTTTCGCGCCAAGAGCTTTGACACCTTTTGCCCCTGCGGTCCCTTTCTCGTGCCCCGAGAGGCGATGGAGGTGGATGACGTGAAGCTGGAAGTTCGGGTGAACGGTGAGACAAAACAGTCAGCCTCAACCGCTCAGATGGTCTTTTCTGTTCCCGCACTCGTAGCTTACCTGTCGAAATTCTGTACTCTCGAGCCCGGTGACCTCATCGCCACCGGTACACCGGCAGGGGTTGGGCCGCTCCAACCCGGCGACCTCGTCGAATGTGAGATCGATGAAATAGGAGTCCTGAAAAATCACGTGGAGTAACCACAACCATTTCACTACTTTTAAGGAGGAGGTATGTACAGTCAACGTGTCGTATTTCGACTTATGCTGATTCTGGGCTTTGTTCTGGTCCTGGGATCGCTTTCTCAGGCGGGAATGACGCCATCGAAGGAGGTCTTGCTCAAGTTCAAGTCAGATGTCGATGCCAGCCGGATTGATTCGCTGAGCGCAGCCCTGGGTCTGCACCGCGTCAGAAGCTACGACGACATCAAAGTGGACGTTTTCGAGGTGGCATCTGATCATTCGGTCTCGGAAGTCGTGCAACTTTGTTCCAACGTGCCGTTTGTGGAGTATGTGGAACCCACCGCGATGGCCCGGGCCTTTTCCGCCGAGGAGGCACACGCAAAAGCCCCACTGCCCACCCAGGCTCAGGTCGCAGACTTCAAGCCGGGTGAAGTGCTCATCAAATTCAAAAGGACCGTAGGGCAGCCGCAGATTACCAGCGTGTTGACCAGCGCAGGGATTCAGATCACCCAGGCGTTCAACGAGGTCTCGGTTTATCTGTGCCGCATCACCGACAATGAATCCGTGCTGAAAACCATCGAGCAGTGCCAGGCAAGCCCGGATGTGGAGTACGCAGAACCCAATTACATTTACAAGGCTTCCGTCGTACCTAACGATCCGAGATTCTCACAGCTTTTCGGCATGACCATCACCGAGGCCGACAAGGCGTGGGACATTCAGACCGGCAGTAAGTCCGTCATCGTGGGCGTGATCGACACCGGCGTGGACCACGGGCACGAAGACCTGGCCGCAAACATTTGGCATAATCCGGGCGAAAGCGGTGGCGGCAAGGAGAACAACAACGTCGACGACGACGGCAACGGCTTTGTGGACGATTTCCAGGGATGGGATTTCATCAACAATGACAACGATCCCTTCGACGACAACCAGCACGGGACCCACGTTTCCGGCACCATCGGTGCGGTGGGCAACAACGGCAAAGGGGTTGTGGGGATCAACTGGAGCGTGTCCATCATGCCGTTGAAGTTCCTCAGCCGCGATGGCAGCGGCACCACCGACGACGCGGTGCAGGCGATAATCTATGCTACCCAGATGGGGGCCAAGGTGCTCAGCAACAGTTGGGGTGGCGGCGGCCGTTCTCAGGCCCTGGAAGATGCCATCCGGTTCGCCAACGACCACGGAGTCTTGTTTGTGGCCGCAGCCGGGAACGACAGCAATGACAATGACCGGTTTCCCACCTATCCTGCAAATTATGAGGTGGACAACGTGATTTCGGTCGCGTCCAGCACCAGCAGCGACAACCTGTCGGGGTTTTCCAACTTCGGCAAAACGACGGTGGACCTCGCGGCCCCCGGGAGCAGCATCTTGAGTACGCTGCCCCGCGACCGCTACGGCAACCTGAGCGGCACATCCATGGCCACCCCACACGTGAGTGGCGCGGCCGCGCTGGTGTGGGCACAGTTCCCGAGTCTGAGCATGCGCGAGGTGAAGATTCGCGTTCTCGGCGGCGTGGACAGGCTGGCAAGTTTCGCCAACGACGTCGCGACCGGCGGCCGGCTGAACGTCCGCAAGGCGCTTTCCACCGACCCCATCATCGCCAACACCACGCGGTTGGAGAACACTCTGGATGAGACCGGGCCGTACCGGGTGGAATCCGACATCCTCGACGATTCTGCGATTCAGAGTGCAACGTTGACCTACCAGGTGATGGGCCAGGATGCGGTGACGGTCAATATGACCGATGCGGGAAACCACCATTACGTCGGTGAGATCCCGGGCCAGCCCCTGGGAAGTACGATTACCTATTTCGTCGCCGCGCGGGACGACGCCGGCAATCTGACGAAAGATGCCAATTTTACGTTTTCTATTGCAGAGCCGTCCAACGGCGGGGGCTGCTGCGGCAAGCCCGCCGTTGAGGTCGCGCTGGACTCGCCGGTGCTGGAGAAGACCGTCGGTGCAGCCCTGAATCTGGCCTTCTTTGTTCTGCCGGTCGCGCTCGTGGGCGTGGTTTCCCGGCGCAAAAGAAAGTGAGACGAAAGCGGATTGGACGACAAATGTACCGCAAGCTCGCGGTTTTTGTCGTACTAACCGCAAGACATATTTTACTTCATGAGTGTCCGGTTGAGTTTTGAAAATGAGCGTTTGCTAATAACACCCCCCTTTAATTCCCCCTCGAGGGGGGACTAAGGGGGGTGTTACGGCTCGCGTCCAAAATCAAGTCACAGTTGAGTTGAAATTCCGGGTGCAATCGGCCTTGGTTTTTAAACACTTG
>CAYQOI010000328.1:0-876 GCA_964419085.1 uncultured Cytophagia bacterium
TTGGATTGAATCAAGAATAAAACTAATTCCAATCTGGATTAATGAAGATGAATAAAAACTCTCAACCTCTTCATATCGTTTATTGATTTTAACAGGGTCTTTTAATGGTTCGAGGATACGTTTTTTTAATAATCTGGCACCCATAGTTGTAGATGTTTTATCGAGTATTTCAAGTAGTGTTCCTTCCCGACCACCTTCACGTATATTTTGAACCAGTTCAAGATGTTGTATTGTGGCGCGGTCTAATACCATATCTTCGCCTATCTTATATGGTTTTATACTATGAAAATGGTCTAAAACAGTTTTCTGTGTCTTCTTTAAATAAAATATCAAAACACCCGCTGCTGGTATAAACGCTTCTTTACCTGTTATCCCAAACCCTTCTAATGTTTGTAAACGAAATTGTTCACATAAAATATTTAACGATGTGGTAAAATCAAATCTCCAGGGTTCAATAGGTGTAAAAACAGGTGATGGATTAGTATTTATTTTTTTTATGAAAGAATTATCTTTTTCCAGTATATCCGAAGAAACAAGACATTCTCTTGGCTGGAAACGCGCAAGTTCGTTTTCTAAATCATTTAACGATGCTAATTCTGTTGCAGTAAATTCACCTGTTGATATATCAGCGATTGCAACCCCGTATAGACATTTTTTTTTATCAATAGTTGGATGGATAGAAACAATATAATTATTCTCACGAGTATCCATCACATCATTATCAAGAACAGTGCCAGGTGTAACTATTCTAATAACATCACGTTTAACAAGTTTTTTTGTTTTTTTAGGGTCTTCGAGTTGTTCACAGATAGCGACTTTATATCCTTTACGAATAAGACGTCCTATATAATTACTCGCAGCATGATAGGGTATCCC
>CAYQOI010000328.1:886-4747 GCA_964419085.1 uncultured Cytophagia bacterium
TCAGGTCGAGTTCACGTGATGCAATTTTAGCATCATCCATAAACATCTCATAGAAATCACCCAGACGAAACATCAGAATAGCATCCTTATGTTTGGATTTTATTTCATTATATTGTTTCATCATAGGTGTTAATGCAGATTTTTCAGACATATCAAATACTCAATATTATTTTATTTTTTATAATAACATAAATAAAATTAAAAGTAAATAAAGAGAAGAAAAAGAATATAAGAAAGAAAATGCCGGGGCGCAGAATCGAACTGCGGACACACGGATTTTCAGTCCGTTGCTCTACCGACTGAGCTACCTGGCCTCTGAGTACTCTGGCAGCGCTGCCAACAGAAAAACCGTCAACGCCTGCAACAAGAGACCACCAAATTTAAGAAAACTGCAAAAAATAGCAAGCAAAATTTCGAGAAAATTTTCGACGGGATTGCCTCGCGGCGAGGCTAAATCGTCCCCAAAGGACGCGAGCGCACGGCCAGAGCCGGCGAACGGCTCAGTTCATCAGCTCGACCCGCTGCCCGGTGGCATAGGTGGGAATCAATTTTGCGATGCCGGCAAACATCTCTTTGCGCTGCATGGCTTCCGCCGCCTTCTGAATCGCATCGAGTTGCTGCATCACGAAGGCATAGTCCAGCCCATTGCTTCTGGCAACCAGAATCTTCTCGTATTCCGTTCGCCTGGGCCGTTCGCCTTTCTGCCAGAGCTGCTCGAAGAGCTTCTCCCCGGGACGCTTGCCGGTGAATTCGATCGCGATGTCGCGGTCAGGTTCCAGGCCGGAAAGGCTGATGAGGTGACGCGCCATGTCCACGACCTTGATGGGCTCGCCCATGTCCAGCACGAAAATCTCTCCGCCTTCACCGATGGTGCTCGCCTGCAGTATCAGCGTGACAGCTTCGGGAATCGTCATGAAATAGCGGGTCATCTCCGGGTCGGTGACGGTTACCGGACCCCCCCGTTCAATCTGTTTCTGAAACAGTGTCACGACGCTGCCGTTGCTCCCGAGCACATTTCCAAACCGCACGGTGATGAACTTTGTGCGACCGTCACGATTCGCGCCCTGGACGTACAATTCGGCCAACCTCTTTGATGCCCCCATGATGCTGGTGGGCTCCACCGCTTTGTCCGTAGAAATGAGGACGAACCGTTTCACCCGGTGGCGCTTTGCCACCTCAGCCACAGTCCGGGTACCTTTGAGGTTGTTCTTGATGGCCTCTTCCGGGTTGAGCTCCATCAGCGGCACGTGTTTGTGCGCGGCCGCGTGGAACACGATTTCCGGGCGATACTCTGCCATCACCTGGTCCAGCTTGGCGGCATCGCAGACGTCCCCAACCACCGCGGTAAAGCCGCCGATCCAGCGCCCTTTCATATCGTTTTCCAGATAGAACAGGCTGTTTTCCGCCCGGTCGAGCATGATGAGCTTCTCGGGTTTGTACTCCATGATCTGCCGGCAAAGCTCCTGGCCGATCGACCCGCCCGCACCTGTCACCAGGATCACCTTGTTCTTGAGGAAATCCCCGATGCGCTCCGCGTCGGTGCGCACCGGTTCCCGCTCCAGCAGGTCTTCGATCTTGACCCCGCGCAGTTGGTTGAGAGTGACCTGACCGTTGATGAGCTCTCGCGGCCCGGGGACCGTCTTGAAGTCGACGCCCGCCTGTTCACAGTAGCCGACAATCGTGCGCATTTGCCGGGCAGACGCCGAAGGCACGGCGATAATGATCTGTTCCACACCCAGAGCACTCGCAATCTCCGGAATGTCCCTGGTGGTTCCCAGCACGGGGACGCCGTGAATTGTCGTCGAACGTTTGTCCGGGTCATCGTCCACGATGCCTACGGGATAGTAATTCAGCGCCGCATCGATGCGCAGTTGCCGCAAGATCATTTCTCCCGCACATCCCGCGCCGACCACCAGAACCGGCCTACGGTCCTTGTGCGGCAAAGCCGCGATTTCCCGCAACAGGCGGTAGGAAAACCGCACGCCGCCAGAGAGGACCAATCCCAGAGCCCAAAAGATCAATAATACCGAGTGTGGTGTCCAAGGCAGGTGTAGCAGCGGGAGCAGCGCTCTGAACGCAACCAACCCGACGCTGTGCGCAGTAACCAGGGTGAGCAGGTCCTTGGCGCTGGAGTACTGGTAGAGTCCTTTATAAAGCCGGAAACCATAGTAGGAAGACAGGGTGACCAGCAGCAGAAAAGGCAGAACCGATATAAAGATACGGCGTTGAGACGCAGGAAGGGCGCCATCAAAACGGATCAGATATGCCAGAAAGAAAGACAAGCTCACCGCGACCGCATCGGCAGAGATTTTCAGAACGAGTCGTTTTCTCCCCCGGAAGCAACTTACCAGGCGTTGATACAACCACTGTGGCAAAGTCATCAGATGTACCTAACCTCCTTGTTGAGTACGCAGAGGATCACTTCGCATGTTGCGGAAAAGCCGCCACCCTTACCGTCCTCAAAATAACCTGCAGGTCGTGCCAGAAAGAAGCGGTGGAAAGGTAATCCAGGTTCATTCTCAACTTCTCCGGCAAGATGGCATGCTGGTAGTATTCTTCCGGATCAGGGACATCCTCCAGAAGCGAGGACTCATCCCGAAACGCGATGGACGCGGGATCGGTGATGCCCGGCCGCACACTCAAAACTCGGTTGAATGGTCCCGAATAATGTGCCTTGTAACGCGGCAACTCCGGACGTGGTCCTACCAGGCTCATGTGGCCCAACGCGACGTTGAGTAGCTGTGGCAGTTCGTCGATCTTGTACTGTCGCAGAATGGCGCCCACTCGGGTGACACGCGCATCCTGGCCCACCGTAATGGGCGCGCCCCGCCGCGGGGCATCCTTGACCATGGTGCGGAACTTGAAGATGCGGAATATCCGGCCACCCTTGCCCATGCGCTCCTGCCGGAAAAAGACAGGACCTTCGCTATCCAGTTTGATGAAGATCGCGACGACCGCAAAAATCGGGGAAAGCAAGAGTAAACCGAGAATTGAGACCACCAGGTCAAAAAATCTCTTTGTCACTTTCGTCCTCTAAGCATCATGTAATCAAGTCCTTTCCCAAGGCTATTTATTTATCGGTCAGGGGTAGGTTAAATTGAATTAAAAATTGGTAAAAAGAGGGTAGATCGGTCCAACTTTTGAGCGGCCGATGCAGAAGGCAACTCCGCTGCCCGGGGAAGAGCAGAACCGATTGGCCCCTTCGGGTTGAGGCTAAATCGTAGGTGGGCGAAAAGGAAAGGCTATCTCGTGCGGGCGTGGTCTTTGACCAGGGCACGCACGGTCTGCGCGATGTACTGCACCTCTTCTTCGCTTAGAGCAGGATAAAGAGGCAACGAGACCGCCGAATCGTAGACCCTCTCGGCAATGGGGAAATCGCCCCGACGTAGGCCGTAGGTCTGCTGAAAATACGGATGCAGGTGAAGTGGGATAAAATGCACCGAGGCCTGGATGCCTCGTTCAAAAAGTTTCTTGATAAATTCGTTGCGCGTGATGTTCAAGCGCTCGGGACGCAACCGAAGGATAAAGAGATGCCAGGCATGACGTCTCCCCGCCACCGGTTGTGGCAGAATGACTTCCTGCAGGTCTGCCAGGGCCGTCATCAACATCTTCGCGTAGCGCTGACGCAGCGCGTGCATGTGTTCGGCCTTGCGGAGCTGCACCACCCCCAGGGCACCCAGAACATCCGGCATGTTGTACTTGTAGCCCTGCGCCACGATCTCGTAGTACCAGGAGCCTTCTCGCATGTAGCGTTTCCACGCGTCGCGGCTCATGCCGTGCAGCGACAAAATGCGGATGCGTTCCGCCAACGCGTCGTCCTCGCAGGTGACCATCCCGCCCTCGGCCGTGGTGATGTTTTTG
>CAYQOI010000329.1:0-4741 GCA_964419085.1 uncultured Cytophagia bacterium
ATGACGCGGAAAAATCGTGCGCCCCAGGGTCGGGTGGCGCTCCAAAAAACCAGCGCGCACACGCCGGTACAAAAAGCCAGAATTGCCATGGGATCGGTGAGAAGGGGCATAAAAAACCTCTCAAAAAATGGAATGAACTCCGATCATTCACAAATTCAGTATTTACGCTCAATTGCCGCGAACACTTGTGTCACTCACGATGAGTCTTCCCAAAATGACAGACAATTTGTGAATTATTCAAGTAAGGAACAGTGTAAGGAAATTGAACGGTTTTGTCAAGCGGCGGGCACCGGTGCCTTGCAGGTGGGTGTGCTACCGCAAGCAAATCCTCAACGAATTTTAATTTTCCTCAAATGGCGTCGATTGATGTACTAAAACAATGTTGCACCATGTCAATGGTTTCTCGTTCAAGGTCGAAGAGGTAAACCCCGAGAACGATTCCAGGAGGTCAGCGTGGCTCAAACGAATGCGCAACCGTTGTTCCGATTTGTCATTCCTTCTGTTGAAAAGATTTCGCCCAAGACCGTAGGGAAGTGGGGAATCAGGCTCTGGTTTACCCCTCCCAGATATAAGCTCTCACTCCCTGAAAAGCTGCTGAGCGGCCAGGCCCGGCGTCAACGGATTCCGTTCGCCAAAAGCCGTCACCAAAACGGCAGCGAGACCTTCTATACCGTCTACACCTGGGGCGAGGGACCTGCGGTGCTGCTGGTGCACGGCTGGGGCGGGTGTGCGGCCCAGATGGCCCCGCTGGCCAAAGAACTCGCGGGCGCGGGCCAGCGCGTCGTGGCGTTCGATGCGCTGGCACACGGCGATTCGCCCGGTCGCCGCACGGACATCCTGGAGATGAGCGAGATCATCAAAGACCTGCACGACCGCTTAGGCGGTTTTCGCGCCGTAGTCGCACACGGCATGGGCGCGACGGCTGCGGTGGCCGCGATTCGAGAGGGGGTAAGCGTGGAGAAACTGGTGACCATCGGCGCCGCGGCCTCTGTGGATTTCTATCTGGCACAACTTGCCAGACAACTGCGCGCGTCCCGCAAGACGATGGGCCGGATCAGCACCTACATCAACACCAAGCTGAAGCGCAACATCAAGGAGTTCTCCATCATCAACATCGCGCCGACCCTCGGCTTGCCCGCCCTGATCGTGCATGACAAGCATGATGAGGTGGTTGCCTATACCGAGGCGGTGGCGCTGGCGAAATGTTGGCCGCGCAGCGAACTGCTGGTCACCACCGGGCTGGGGCATTCGGGACCCCTGAGAGATACGCGAGTGCTTTCCCAAATCAATCGCTATCTGGTCCAGGAACAGCGGATCAGCGTTTAGTCCGAACAATTCACAGATTGGGGGTTACGGTTGGCTTCTGCGGCTCGCCTGTCACTCGGGAGGAGCCTAGTCTGCTGTTTTAATCCCTTGTCTGTTAAAACAAATCTTCCAAAGACAGGCAGTCTGTGAATTATTCAGGTTAGTGGTTAGCGCCTAATTCGTTCCCTGCCGTGTTCGAGACACCGAAGAATCTGCTTGCAATAGTTCCCGCGGTTTTGCATCTTAATCATAATCATGATTTCGCTTAGTTGCTGGCGTTTTTGCGGTTTTGAGGCGAGTAAGTCGGTGGATTCTTTTCAGCCTGTGGAGGTTGACCTGGAAGCATATATGAAACGCGTGTCCGCGCGTCTGCGGAACTGGCGCTCGGACTACCAAGACATCAAAGCGCGCGCAGGCGAGGTCAGGGCGCAAAATGAGCTGGAGTTTGCCAGGCAACTCGATTTACTGGAGGCCAAGCTACACCTGGCCCAGGAGAAGCTGGACGCCATACGCGGCGCGACCTCACGCGATCGGCAAGCACTCAAAGTGAGCATAGATGCAATGTGCAACGAAATCGAAAATGCGCTGGATAGCGCCTGGGCCAAATTGGGGTAGATGTTCAAAGAGCTGATCCATTTTGTGCGTCACGCACCGGGGACGTTGGCGCTGTTGAAGAAACTCTCGCACGCCGAACTTTACGACCGGCTGATGCTCAAGGGAGAAGAAGCGGGTATGGCGGCATGGCGCGCGGCGCTCACGGCCGGCGTCCGCGGGAAGGTCCTGGAGATCGGCTGCGGCACGGGGTTGATGTTTCCCTACTATGCACCCGATGTCCGGCTCGCCGCGGTGGAACTGGAGCCGGAGTTTCTCGAACTGGCCAAAGGACGGGCGGATGAAGCCGCGGCGAAAATCCGGCTCTTCGTCGGCGACGGCGCCCACCTGCCGTTTTCCGCCCGGCATTTCGACTACGTCATCGTCTCGCTGGTCCTGTGCAGCGTCGGCTCCGTGGAAGACGTGCTCACCGAATGTCGGCGGGTTCTCGCCCACGGCGGAGAGTTGCGGCTCATCGAGCATGTGCGCAGCGACCGCCCGGTGAGCGGTGCGGTCATGGATCTGTTGAATCCCCTGTGGTTGCGCCTGAACCGGCAGGGCTGTCATATGAACCGCAAAACCGAGGTGCTGATTCAGCAGAGCGATTTCATCGTCGATGAAAGCAGGCCGTTCAAGATCTTCGCACCGGGCATCCCGGCCTTCCCCATGCGCTGGATGCGTGTCCGGCCGCGCTGATCCACCGCGCCCGCCCTACGGCTGGAGCTCCACCTTGACCCATTCCACAGGCTTCATGCGTTTGTTTTCCCGAAACTTCACCTCCACCATCAGTCCTGGCCGGCAGTCCGCAAACGTCCCTGTGACGTTGGGCAATTTGAGCGTGTGACGGTCCAGATAGATCACCGCTTCCGGCACGAGGCTCACCGGGTAGCTTCCGGAAGAATCGGTCACGGTGACCGTTTGGGTGGCGGTGTCGATTTCGGTGATTTTTCCCAGGAGTGTATATTTTCCGGAGAGGCCGGGTGACTTCCCCACCGGAATGTAGATCTCTGTCGCCTTTTGAGCATAGCACTCGTTTTGCAACGCCAGAAAGAGGACGGCGAGCAGCGCGACGCCGGTTGCTTTTGACATGGTCGAACCTCCCATCGCTTATTTTTGGGTTAGAGATGTTTCCACGATCCTTTCGCGGGCCTGAGTCTGTCTGTTGATGGCACGTTGCGCCAATTCCTTGCGCGATCCCGGTTTTTCGATTGCTTTGAGAGTGAATTGCCTCGCCTCCTCGAGCACGGCTACCGCTTCGGGATGCAACCCCACTGCGGAGAGGACCATGATGCTGTCGTCGGTTTCGGCCACGGCTTGTTTGAGCAAACTCCTGGATTGATGTCTCCGGGTAAACGAGATGTTGGTGCTCATGTTCAGGAGGTCGGTGCTCTCCTGGATATTTTCCAACGCGTTGATCACGCGCAAGAAAGCGGCCACAGCTTCCACTTGAGTCGCGTCGAGGTTGATTCCGCTGCCGGTGGCCCCTGCCAGCATCTGGCCCGCGGGGGAATCGTTGAATGCGTCGCCGTTGTAAAATGCCACCGCGGCTTCGATGGTTTGCACCGCATTGTTGTGGAAGAACGGGCCGGAGTCTGCAGCTTCGACCAAAGAGGGTGTGTTGAATTCCCCGTTTCCCGGGGTGCCGAAACCGTCGTCCGGCGGCACCAACTCGCCGGTCAGGTCGGGTGGCTGGTCGGGCAGGTTCTCCACACCGGTGTTGAAATTCAGATTGCCTGCGCCCTCTCCGAAGACTTCCGGACTGGCGTTTGCTCCGGCGTTGAAATGGCAGAAAAAGCATTTGCCGGAGGCGGGATCGTTAAAAATCTCCTGGCCGCGTGCCGCGACGGGGTTCTTGAGTGGGAGGGGCAAGACCAGGTCCGCCTGCCGACCCAGGGAGCGTTGAAACGCCTCCAGCGCGTCCAGTTCTTCCTCGGTGGGCAGCCGGAAATCGACGCCGGGGATGCGGTTCAAGGTTTTGGTGAAGTGCTGGATTACCGCACCGGTGGCAAAAGCGCGCAGCGAGCCGTCCCCCGGTGCACCATCACCGCTCCAGCCCGTGCGAGGCCCCTGCCGGCTGTCAACGGATGTCCGGAGCGACAAAATGTGAGGCACCCCGCGCATGTTGAAATTGTTGGCGAGGTCATCAAAGCCATCCTGGTTTTCTAGAATCAACGCGAATTGCCGCATGAGGCGCGGGTTTTCGAAGTTCTGCGCCAGGTCCGGATTGAACTCTGCGACAAACAGCGGGTCGTCAGCGGGCAAAGTGGCGATGAAGGACGGGTCGAGGGTGAAATTGTTTTCTGCAGGATGGCAACTGCCGCACGTTCGCCCGTTACCGGCAAAGGTTTCGTTGAAGAAGATTTCCCTGCCGCGGGCGATCAGCTCCAGCTCCGGGTCCGGCACCGGAGACGGTTCCGATGGACAGGCCAGAAAAACCAGCCCGACCAGTCCGATTAAGCTAAACGTTTTCATCGGGTTCCCTCCTTTTGTGTTCACGGTAATGTCGTTGGTTTCACAAGACTCAGTGGTTATTGGTGATTTGCTGACTCTCGATTTACCCAACTTCTTCCTGTTTTGTGACCCTGCTTCTTAAAGCCCCTTTCTCTTCTCAGAAGAAAGGGTTAAGGGATTCGGATAGACCGCGGATGCAGGCACTTCCCGGAGGTTCGAGACCTCCCGGAAGATGTAGTCCCCCTGAAGAGGCCCGCCGCAAAGAATCGCTATCTGCCGTCGGTCTTCATAGAATCTTAGTTACCCTTTAGCCTCTGGCCGCGCACCAGCCTTCGCAAAAGGGACAGAAAAAGAAGGACTCTTTACGGGCACCGTGTGAGAGAGCGATCCTACC
>CAYQOI010000330.1:0-4720 GCA_964419085.1 uncultured Cytophagia bacterium
TTTCGAGAATTCTGTAGTGAGAGATGGGTCCTGCCGATCATCGTTGTCAAATAAGCCATTTGGTTACAGCGTGATATCCGTTCTCCTTCTCCTCACGACAGCGTTGGCTTCCCCGACTCGGGTCTTCGCGGCCACGCGAGCTCGCTTCGGGTGGGCGTCTGCTGCCTCATTTCGACCGCAGTCGCTCCTGCATGCCCATGAGGCGGTAGCTTTCACACAGCCAGCGCTGGAGTTCCTCATCGAGCTGGTCCGGCTCCGTGATGCGAAGGCGATGGCTCCACCACCCCGGCACCACTTCTTCGACCTTGACGAAACGCGGCGAATCGAGTGCACGCGGCAGCGCAAAACTACAGGTCATTCCCTTTTCCGAAATGCTCGTGATGCCGGCAAAGCGAACCCGCGCTAAAAACGCGATGCGGGTCTTGGCAGGCGCAAGGTGGTACGGGCCACAGGCCGCGATCATCTCCTGAAAGCGATGGAAAAGTGCGCGAGCCGACGGCCCCATGCGCGCCAACCAGTCCTCGACCGTTGCCTTGCCGCACGAGTGCCATTGGTTTATGTTCACAAACTTCGCCCCGCATTGGGGACAGGTCCACAGCGGCTTTGCCCGCACGTTCTGTTTCATAGGTGCTCACCCGGGCAATAAAGTTTGGAGTCCTAAATAAAATTCTTGACTTTTACGGCCCCGTTCCGTATTTTAGTTAGGATTCCTAACTATATAATCTGAACGGAGGGTACCAACATGAAAGCACGTTTGATCTTGGTGGGCCTGAGTTCCATCTTTCTTGCCACCTGGTTTTGCACCTCGGGAGCCGGCAACCATAATGTGGATTACCCGGAGGGCTACCGTCTGTGGCCGCACGTCAAATCCATGGTCATCCTGGAAGGCCACCCGTTGTATGACGCCTTCGGCGGCATCCATCATGTTTACGCCAATGCCAAAGCCCTCGAAGCCATGAAGGCCGGCAGCGCCTATCCCGACGGTTCGGTTCTGGTCTTCGACCTGCTGGAAGCCAGAACCGAAAACAACGCCATCGTCGAGGGGGCGCGAAAAGTCGTCGGCGTCATGCAAAAAGATGCAAAAAGATTCAGCAAGACCGGCGGATGGGGCTATGAAGGCTTCAAAGGCGACACGCGCGAGCGTGTGGTGAACAACCCTCAAACCGCCTGTCACGCCTGCCACGCCGGTCAGAAAGAACATGACTACGTTTACAGCACCTATCGCGAATGAGACGAGCCGTTGTTGTCTTTGCGCTGATCTGTGCCCTGGGGATTCCGCTATTTGTCTTCCTCCGGCATTCTGAGCCGCCCCACTTGCAGGAGAAGCCCACCCCTCTCGCCGCGACAGAGCGAGGGGGCCGACAAGTGTACGAGCAGTGGGGTTGCGGGAGTTGCCACGGCGAGGACGGCAACGGAAGTCCTCGGGGCCCCGCCCTTCGCCGTCTCCCGGAGCGCTGGGACAGACAGACGTTGAACGCGTATCTTAAGAATCCGAGAGCATTTCGCCAGCAGGACCCACGCCTCGGTCAATTAGCCCGGCGTTATTTCCCCATTTCCATGCCTTCGCCGGAAGGCATAACGGAACGCCAACGCGCGCTGCTCGTCGATTATCTGTTGAAAATGAAATGAGGTCTCGTTATGGCGTCAATATTTGATCTGCAGTTTCAGCACGACGATGTCGACAGCAAGATCGCGGCGGCTCTGGAACGTCTGTCCCAGACCTTTCGCGTGTTGCTTTGGGAAAAAACCAAATCCCACAATTTGAGTCCCATCCAGATCCAGATGCTCGTCTATCTATTCTATCACAGTCGCGAGGAAATCACCATGGGGCAACTCGCGGCCCGTTTTTCCCTCACACCCGCCACCGTGAGCGACGCGGTGAAGACGCTGGTGCAGAAGGGCCTGGTGGTGCGTACGCCCACCGCACGCGATCGCCGCGCGGTCTCGGTGAAGTTGAATGCGGCCGGCCGAAAAATGGCAAACAAGCTCGCAGCCTGGGCGAATGTCATTCGAGACAACCTCTCCCGTTTCCAGGACCGGGACAAACTGGTGGTCATGAAATTCCTCATGGAACTGATCGCCGCGTTGCAGCAGGCCGGCCTTATAACAGTAGCGAGAATGTGTGTCACATGCAAGTATTTTTTGCCCTCCACCGCTTCGGAAACGGATGCGCCCTTTTATTGCAAACTCATGGAAAAGCCCCTGGTCGAGGCGTCATTGCGGTTGGATTGTCCGGAACACGAAGTGAAGGTTTGAGCACCTGAGGGCGCAACCGGGGAGGTTTTCGCTTGCAGAAGAGTGGTTCGAGTGGGTCAGCCACCTGCCCGGCCGCCACGCGCCAGCAGAAATTCTCGCAGCGCGACCGCCTGGTTGCACGCCGGGTCTTTCGCGGAGTACAAGAGCGTGACCGTGCCCTTTGCGGCCTGATGCAGCAGCCGTTCCACCGCCTGCGGGTTCGCCTCCAGTTCCTCGAAATAGCGGGACTTGAACGCTTCCCACCTGGCGCGATCGTGGCTGAACCACTTGCGCAACGCGGTGGAAGGCGCGACTTCTTTCAACCAGAGGTGCGCGTGCACGCGTGCTTTACTCATCCCCCTGGGCCAGACACGGTCCACCAGAACCCGGAAACCATCTTCCGGTTCCGGCGGGTCGTACACTCGCTTGAGTCGAATATCCAGCATGGGAAAACCCGTCACCGCCGGCCGCCGGGAGGTCCCGAAGAGCGGAGCAGGCTCTCTGCAACAACGCGCCCCCGGCCGGCTAAATGTGGAGGTTCAAGAGCCGTCAGAATAAACCAAGCTAAACTTCGTTGCCCGGCTGGTAGATTCGCCAGAGTTCAAATCCGTTACATTTACCAGCAACTCGTATTCCCCGGCCTTTAGCTTAGTCAGGTCGAACCTGGTGTGCACCGCGGCAAATTCACTATGCCCGGTACGGCTCTCGCTGAGAGTAATGCTGCTCTTTTCCCCGCGTTTGGGGCGCGCCTGTTTCCCCTTGCGGCCTTTTTGTTTTGAAGCCAATTGAATCTTGTATTCCAGTTTATAGGCGGTTCCGCCCTCGTCATCCAACCCCAAATGATAGATTTCAAAATAGATGAGCAACGGTGTCGCCTCATTGAATGCGCCGGAAGCATTGGGCACGATGGAAAGGTCGTTTCTGCGGATGACACCGGGCGTGCCGGACTGCCCAATCGTGTAAGCAAGAATGACATCGCTGAGCGCAAGCGAACCCGCGGGGAAAGCGGGCACGGTCAGATGATCGTTAAAACCGCCAATCCTGTGGCCCCCTGTCTCTTCGGCGAACATCGAGTAATGATATTGACCGGGTGTCAAGACATAGTCTTTGGCAATCACCGAAAATGAGTCGTAAACATAGTCCGAAGGCACAGGTTGAGCAGCGTCTCCCGCCTCTTTTCTCCAGTACTTGTCGAAGATCCCAATTGAATATTTGATGTCGGTGGCAGGAGCGGGCAGGCCAAGATAGACGTACATGCGGGTCTTGTTGTCAGACTCTCGGAAATTGGCGATCTGATGAGCGATCCGGAGGGGCTTGACTTCTTTGCTCCAGGTGTGGCGGTCATGGGATAGCGCGGTCGCGATCGCTTTTCGACTCTCGTCGATCAATTGCGACTCGATGGTCATGGCGTTGATGGCACCGCGCACATTGGGGTCACGTCGCAAGGAGATGTAGAGCCTATCCAGTTTGCCATCCCAACCAAGCCTGTCTTGCAAGAGGTCCCTCTTGCCGAAGCTGTACTTGAGACTGGTCGGATAGGGCAAGGGCGACAGCCGCCAATCATTTCCGGTTGAATACTCGCCGATCAAGAAATGAAAGATCTTCTTGGGAGAGCCAGGTCGTTCATAATAAAGCCATGATTCGTTGGACGGCGCCGGCGCGGATTTCCGAGAGTAGCTTCCGGTTCGAGCCGTTACATCAGGTTCACCGTACCTGATGTAGATCAAGCCTTTGTCATTAAACTCCGCGTTGGCTTTATAGGACTCGGGGAAGTAAAGTCCTACAGTCACGTCGGATGATCTTGCAGGGGGCCGAATGCCATCGTACCAGAAGTTCTTTTCGGCATAATCCATGCGCCTGAAATGCTCCATGGCGCGATAGTTGTTCGGAGAAGCGGGCGCAGGGTCGCGGTGTTTCCAGAACTGACGGAAGAAACTTTTCACATCCCTCAAACGGTCCATTTTCTGATAGATGGCAAGTTCACGATCGTCGAAAATGTATTTGGTCGCCTCAAATAAGAACGCCGCGTCCGTCCTGGTTGAGAGATCGCCAAAAGCCTGGTCGAAGCAGGCGGTTGCACCCTGCTGATTTCCTGTCGCCACATAAAGCTTCAGCAGTGAAAGCAGCAAGGGTGTTTTGCTCAGCTCCGAGCTGCGCGGCAGCAGCCTCTTGAAAATGGGTTCGGCTTGGGAGTATTTCTCCTGCAATCTGAGCTGTTCTGCAACGAAGTAATCGGCCACCTCCGAGGGGTGGGTTTTTAGAAATGAAAGCACCCGATCCTTGTTTGCGTTGTGCAAGAACGACCGGTAGATGCGATGCAAGCCGATGACGGCATGCGAGAGCGCCGGCTTGACCGCGATCTGTTTGTGGCCCCATCTGATGGCATTTTCCCAGTTTCTTCGCCACCGCTCCAACAAAGCTCTCTGATAGAGTACGTCGGAATAAGCCGGTTCGTTTGCGATAACCGCGTCAAAGTGTCTCTGGG
>CAYQOI010000331.1:0-4697 GCA_964419085.1 uncultured Cytophagia bacterium
CAAAGCCGGCGACCGCCATCAGCGCGTAGGCCTCGTCCGCGGCGATGAGCCACGGCGTCTCTCGCTTGATCGCGTAGAGGTCACGCAAGTGGCGACGGCTTTCGTTGTACACGTCGAGCGACTGACGAAGCGCGGACTCGGTGACCTTTTGCCCCGCGACCTCCTCCAGGTCGGCCTGCAGCCGTGCGTACTCATCGCGCAGGTAGGTGATCGAATGGGAGGAGTTGGGGTTCTGCGGAAGGTACAGAATCTGGCACTTGTAGGGGAAGTTTCGCCCCCAGATGGCGGCCAAATTGCGCGCCGCGTCGCAGATGGGGTGGGTCACAAACATGTCCAGCTCCACCTTGCCGGTGAGGGCCAGCTCCAGCGAGGTTTTGATCACCGAACAGAGATACGAGCCGAAATGCGACTCCGCTTCCATCCCCTCCACCTGCGCCCCGCGGATCTTCAGCGGCAACAAACCCGCAGCATGCGCGATCTCCTCTGGAAAATACACCTGAAAATGACCGACCACCTTGCCTCCCTGTTCCCGCCAGCGGCGTACCGTGGGATAGTCCGGGTCTTCCACCAGCTCGCGGCACCAGGCCAAAATTTCGGAAAGCGGCTTGTTTTGCCACCCGTCAAAGACTTTGTCCTTACTCATCTCGTGCCTTCTCGCTTTTCTCTCCTGCTCAGATGTACTGCCCGCCGTCCACCTTGATCACTTCGCCCGTGATGTGGCGCGCCCACGAAGAGCAAAGAAACAGAATCACGTGCGCCACATCTTCCGGCTCCGCCAGACGTCCGAAGACGGTTTCTGCGCGCGCCCCCTCGATAATCGTTTCGGGAAGCCTGGCCGTCAGCGGCGTCCTGACGTAACCCGGCGCCACCGCGTTGACGTTCACCTGGTAGCGCCCCAGTTCCTTGGCGACGGTTTTGGTGAGACCGATGAGCCCGGCCTTCGAGGCCGCGTAATTGGCCAGCCCAAACTTCCCTCGCAAGCCGTTTATGGAGGAGACGTTGACGATCTTACCCCGATTCCGCTCCCGGAAGTGCGGCGCCACGTGGTGGATGAAGTTGAACGCACCTTTGAGGTTGACGTCCAGCACCACATCCCACTGCTCTTCGGTCATGCGCCAGACGGTGGTGTCCCGGGAGATGCCCGCGTTGTTGATCAGGCAATCGATGCGGCCCTCATGAGCCAGCACGTCCGCGACGCACTCCCCCACCTGCGCGAAATTCGCCACATCCGCCTGGATGTTCCGCACACCCGGCAGCTCCTCTTCGGGCGGCTGCACATCCACCGAGACCACGGTCGCGCCCGCTTGCAGGAAAAGGCGGGAGACCGCGCGACCGATGCCGCCGTTTCCACCGGTGAGGAGCACAACCTGGTTGTTGAACTCCAGGGGCTGCATTTCGCCCATCGCCATGTTCGACTCGGCACTCATCGATTCTTCCATTCCGGCCGGCGCTTTTCCATAAACGCGCGAATGCCTTCGTTCGCGTCGTGGGTTTCCATCAACTCCGCGACATACAGCTTTTCCACCGCGTCGATGTGTTCGAGAAAAGCCCGGTGCATCTGATAGCGCGCCGATTTGACTGCATAGCGCAGCGCGGCCCCGCTTTTGGGGAGGATGTGCACGGAAATGAACGTGTCCAGCTCCGCCTCCGGGTTCGACGAAACGCAGTAGACGAGCCCCAGATGCCGCGCCTCTTGCGCCGAAATCGTGCGGCCGCTCAGGATCAGATCGTCGGCCGCAGACTGGCCGATGCGGTGCGGCAGCACCAACGACGCCACCGGCGGGAAGACCGCCAGTTTGATCTCGGGCTGGCCGAACTTGGCGTCTTCGGAGGCAAAAATCCAGTGACAGAACGAGGCCAACTCCAAACCGCCGCCGAGACACTGCCCGTGGACCAGGGCAAACATCGGCTTGCCGGCATCGATGAGCGTGCGCAGCAAGTCGTGAAACACCGCCAACATCTCAGCGACGTGTTCCTTCTGGTGTTCCGGAATGCTGGCACCGAAGGAAAAATGCTCTCCTTCCCCGGTGAAGATCAGCGCCTTGACATCCGGACGGCTTCCCTCTGTTTTGACCGCCTCAGTCAACTCCAGCATCATCTGTTTGTCCAGGACGTTGCCTTTCGGCGAGTTGAGACCGATACGCAAGACCTCGCCGTCGTGCGACCGGGTAAGCTTGACCTTTGTAAATTCCGACATGACGATTTCTCCCGAGCAAAACCGCGCCCGTCAAGTTAGGTCCAACTCCAATTCGATGAACGGTCCGGCCTTAAATCCCGAAGCCCGGAAAAAACTCAACACATCCACATCATCTTTACGAACCATGGTTCGAACCGTGCTGATTCCCAGAGATTTGAACTTCAGGCAGACTTCCCGACACAGCGCCAACGCGACCCCGTGCCGGGCGTACTGGGGATCGACGCCGATGGCAAAAATCCAGCCGCACTGCGGCGACCCGAACTCCCACGCCCGGGCCTCGGCAAGAACGTAGCCGATGACCTTTCCCTCGGCCACGGCCACATAGCCCAGCACGACGCGTTTTTTCCGCCCCTCGCTGATGAACGGTTTCAATCGGTCATCCCAGTACCCCGGCTTGGCAATCCCGGAATGCACCGCATCGATGGCCACCACCGCGTCTTTGTCATCCGCAGTGATCTTTCTGATGGTGAAATCCATCTCTAGCGCCTGCGTCTCTGCCATCTCGATTCTCAGCGGGAGGACGCCTTGGGAAGCACGGCCTCCACCAACTCGTCGCTCCAGCGCTCTCCCCGGGCCAGCAACTGCCGCAGCTTGATAAAATCGACCTCCCGATTTCCTTTGGGTCCCTCGTTAAACGCGCGGAATCCGGCCTTTCCTTCGGTGAGCATGTTCATCCCCAGCCAGGCCCGGTTGCCCTCGCGATTGCGGTCCCAGTGCGCCAGCTTGTGCTTCCGGGCCGACTCGATGGTCTTGGTGAGACAACCCGGCACGGTCAGCATCAGCGACGTGCACAACCGCTCCACAGCCTGGTCCAGCAACGAAAGGTCCTTTTCACACTCCTTCACCACCTCTTTGGCCTGCTGCTTTTCCTCGCCCTGCTTGAATTCACCGTAAACGATTTTCCCCATCTCATCCACCCAGCGCTCCGTGACCACCAACGGATTGGGGATAAATTGGCCGTCCCGCTTCAGCACCGGCACGATGTCGGTGAGCAGGCCGAGTCGGTACGCCTTGTGCGCGCTCCACACCTCGCAGAGCGTAAGGCTCAACATCGCGTTTTCGATGCCCACAAAAAGCGGCAGAAAATCGGTGGACCCGCCGTCGGGTGCGGAGCCATGCTTGGGGCCGGCCTGGCCGAACAGCGCCATGTCGCTGGCGAGGGAAAAATCGCACGCCATGCCGATCTCCTGGCCGCCTGCGATTCGCATGCCGTTGACGCGACAGATCACCGGCTTGTCGCAGTGCAGGATAGCGGTGACCATGTCGTTGAACAGCCGCATATACTGCCGGTACTCTTCCGGCTGGCCCGCGTAGTACTCGGCGTACTCCTTGGTGTTGCCGCCGGTGCAAAACGCCTGATCCCCGCTTCCGGTGAAAACCACCGCGACCACGTTGCGCGCGTTGGACGCCTTACGAAACGCGAGGATCACCTCTTTGACCATCTGGGTGGTGTATGAATTGAGCTGCCCCGGATTGTCCAGGACGATCCAGGCATTGTACAACCCTTCCACCGGCTGGCCTTGCAGGTCGAGACACGGTTTGAGCTGATATTTGACCTGGGTGAATTCGAAATCGGGAACCAGGTCGTGATTCTTGAACTCCATGATGTCACTCCTCAATCAAAAATCGGGAACGAGAATGGCACGTCGGTCCAGTTTCCGCGTGTGCACATCCTCGAAAACATCGTTGATTTCGCTCAACGGAAAGGTCTGCACAAACGGCGCAAGCCGAATCTTCCCTTCTTGTACAAGTTGTAGCACCGCGGGATAATGCTCCGGATGACAGCCCCAGTTGCCGATGGCCCGTGCATCGAACGCCATCAAGTTGCTGAGCCGCAGCTCCACGGTCTGCATGGTAAAGCCCACCACGCTGAGCGTTGCGCCGAACGTGAGCAACGCGAAAGCCAACTCCTGGCCCGCTCTGGTTCCGGACGTTTCGAAGATTTTCCACTCGAACGGCGACAGCCCAAAATCCGACGCAAACTGCCGGACGGCCTTGCGCAGCCCCTTACCATCGTACTGTGCCGGGTTGAGGGTCATATCCGCGCCGAACTGAGAGATTTTCTCCAGCTTACGGTCGTCGATGTCGATGGCCACCACCGACGCGCCCAGCGCTTTGGCCACCTGCACGCCGAAGCCGCCGATGCCGCCGACCCCCACGAAGACCGCCAGGTCGCCTTCGCCCAGCCCCGAGTTTTTCACCGCTTGATAGGGCGTCGTCACCGCGTCCGCGATCACCGAAAGCTCCTTGAGCGTCACGCCGGACTCGCCGAAAAGCGCATCCTCGGACTCCACCGCGACGGGACACAGATAGCGGCCGGGAACCACGACATGGCTGGCGAACCCGCCGTCGATATGGTTGCCCGGCATCTTCTGCTGCCGGCAAATCGTGCCGCGCCCCTTTTGGCACAGCGCACATTCACCGCACGGAAGGACCGCGGGGACGATCACCGCTTTGCCCAACCACGAGCTTGCGCCCGCGCCGGTCTTCTCCACGCTTC
>CAYQOI010000332.1:0-4684 GCA_964419085.1 uncultured Cytophagia bacterium
ATGCTCTTTTCCGACTTTTTGGACAGCCCCTTGTCCCAAAAGCCCCCATTAACCTGGTCCGAAGGCGTCCCCGCCGAGGATATCCGAGCAAGGAATCCGTTCAAGCGTGCTCGGCGAGACGCCGTCGCGCTCGTGTTCTTGGACAGCCCCATTAAAGAGGGGTCTCATTAGCAAACGCTCATTCTCAAAACTCAACCGGACACTCATGAATTCAGATTACTCTTTTGAGCTGACGAGTTTTAGAACTTCTTCCATCTGATTATGATAAAAAACAATTTATTCTTTGGAAAAATTTCGCCGATACACGGCTGCGTGCTGCCGAAACTGTTGCTCAGTAGAGACGGAGCGTTAAGCACCCTCACCGGCAGTCACTCCTTGCCGTCGACCACCCCGGGACTTGAATTTGGCGCGCGATTTTCCTACCTTGTTGCCCGCAGGCCGCTGAGCATTTGTTCCGTCTCATTCACCCACCCTTAAAAGCAGTCAAACCGGAGGAGGACCCATGCAAATCACCGAACCGACTACAATGGTAACCGATTACCTGCTGGCCTTGCTCACCATTTTCCTGGGCGCCGGCCTGTGGAAACGGGGCAAAGCCACTCGGCAGCGCTCCATCTCGCTGTGGAGCGCAGCCTTCCTGGCCACTGCGGTGGCGGCCGCGGTGGGCGGTACGTCACACGGCTTTGCCCTCTACCTCAGCGACTGGGGCAGAACAGCCATCTGGAAGGCCACGGTGTACGCCATCGGGTTGGCCAGCCTGCTGATGCTGGCCGGCACGGTGCTGGCCACCACGGTTGGCCGGGCACGGAAGATCCTGCTGACGGCTGCGGTGCTGCAGTTCTTGCTCTACGCGGTGTGGATGGTCTCCCATGACGATTTCAAGTACGTGATCTACGATTACGCGCCGGCCATGCTGGTGATCATCGCATTGATGCTGTTCAGCTTCGTCGCGCGAAAAGCCGCCAGTGCCCCCTGGCTCATCGGCGGGATTCTGCTCTCCTTCGCCGCGGCGGGAATCCAGCAGAGCGGCTTCTCCCTTCATCCCAATTTTAACTTCAACGACCTGTACCACGTTGTCCAGATGGGTGCGATGATCGTGCTGTACCGGGGCGCAAGGCAACTGCAGGACCGCTGACCTCCAATGACCGGAGCGCCCGGTCAGGATTCGAACCAACGTTCCACACGCCGCGCTTCCATCTGTTCGGAGCTGACGTGGGTGAACTCGTTGGTGTGCGGGTCGTAGCGGTAGTCCTCCTGCCAGGTTTTGCCGTGTTTGGCGACCTGGTTCACGGCCTCGACGATGAAATGAATCTCATCATCGCTCATAATGGGATGGATGGAAATCCTCACCCATCCCGGTTTTGCGGAGTAGTCCCCTTCGTCGATTTTCGATGTGATTTTGTGCGACAGCTCTTTGGAGATGTTCAGCAGATAGTGACCGTAGGTGCCGGCGCAGGAACACCCCCCGCGCGTCTGAATGCCGAAGCGGTCGTTGAGCAGCTTGACCACAAGATTGAAATGCAACCCGTCGATGTAAAACGATACGACGCCCAACCGCTCCTCGATGTTGCCGGCCAGAATGTGCAACCCTTCGATCTTGTTCAGTCCTTGAAATAGAATCGGCAGGATCTCCTTTTCCCGGCGCAACATCTTTTCTACGCCCATCTCTTCTTTCAAACGCACGGCGAGAGCAGCCTTTATCCCCTGCAGAAAGCCGGGTGTGCCGCCGTCTTCGCGAATCTCGATATCCTCGAAGTAGTGGTGTTCGCCCCACGGGTTGGTCCACGTGACGGTGCCGCCCCCGGGCATGTCGGGGACGCGGTTTTTGTACAATTTGGAATCGAAAATCAGCACGCCGCTGGAACCCGGCCCGCCCAGGAATTTGTGTGGGGAAAAATAGATCGCGTCGAGCTTGGCCAACGGGTCTTCCGGGTGCATGTCGATCTCCACGTACGGCGCGGAACAGGCAAAATCGACGAAACAAAAGCCGCCGTGCTGGTGGACCATCCGCGCGATGTCGTGGTAAGCGGTCTGGATGCCGGAGACGTTGGAACACGCGGTCACCGATGCGATCTTGGTTTTGCGCCCGCGGTACTTGCGCAGCAGATCTTCAAAATAGTTCAGGTCGATGAGTCCGTTGCGGTCGGGCAGGATACATTCCACATCCGCGACGGTTTCCAGCCACGAGGTGTGGTTGGAGTGGTGTTCCATGTGGGTGACAAACACGACGGGGCGCTGAGACTCGGGCAAGCGGATGAGATCGGTGAACTGCTCGGGAACCCGGAGGCCCAGAATGCGCTGGAATTTGCTCACCGCACCGGTCATGCCGGTGCCGGTGGTGAGGATCACGTCGTCCGGCCCCGCGTGCACATGTTTCTTGATGATCTCGTGTGCCAGATGGTACGCCCTGGTCATCGAGGTGCCCGTGACCGTGGTCTCGGTGTGGGTGTTGCCCACAAACGGGCCGAACCGGTTGCGCAGCTTGTCTTCGATGGGCCCGTAGAGCCGGCCGCTGGCGGTCCAATCGGCATACACGATGCGTTGGGTGCCATACGGCGTCTCGAATTCCTGGTCGTAACCGATGACGTTGTTGCGAAACCTCTCGAAGTAGGTTTCCAGCGAATGAGGGGCCAAATCCGCGCTTCCTGTAAAATACGACTTGCTGATAGAATTTACCTTCTATATAAGATAACCGCGTGAAAGGACTTTGTCAATCCTCATTTCGCCGCATTTGGAAAAATGATGGACTTTAAAGAAAAAGCTTGCATTGTTATAAAAAAATTTTAACATTTTTACACCTGCCTATCTATCTAATGGAGCCTGAGCCGGAGGGAGAGCGAAATGCGGAAGCGGGCACGGTCTTGCGCAGTCCTTACTGTTTTTCTCGTCGTTTATCTTACCAATTCCCCTGTCCTTGCCAAAAAATGGCCGGTTTATGCCAAACACGGCATGGTGGTCTCCACCAATCGCCTGGCTTCTGAAATCGGCATGCGGATCCTGAAACAAGGCGGCAACGCGGTGGACGCGGCGGTGGCCACCGGCTTTGCCCTCGCGGTGGTGGACATCAAGGCCGGGAATATCGGTGGCGGCGGCTTTATGGTGATCCGTCTGGCAAACGGGAAGAGCACCACCATCGACTACCGTGAGACCGCGCCCATGGCCGCGCACGAAAAAATGTACCTGGATGCGACCGGCAAGCTGGTCAAGAATCTCAATCACGAAGGCTATCTTGCGGTGGGCGTACCGGGAACGGTGGCCGGGTTCGCACTAGCCCTGAAGGAATTCGGCACCATGTCTCTGGCGCAGGTGCTCGAGCCTGCCATCCGGTTGGCGGAATCCGGATTTCCTATGCCGTATGCCCTCAGCCAGGATTTTGTCAGACAGGCGCAACGCTTCAAAAAGTATCCGTCGACGGTAAAGGTCTTTTACAAAAAAGACGGCCAGCCGTACCAGCCCGGCGAGATTTTCGTCCAGAGGGACCTGGCGGAGACGCTCAAACGCATCGCAAAAGAGGGGCGAGACGGCTTTTACAAAGGCAAAACCGCCGAGCTCATCGCACGGCAGATGCGAGACCACGGCGGCCTGATCACCAAGGCAGACCTGGCCGCGTACAAGGCGGTACTGCGCGACCCCATCGTCACCACCTACCGGGGCTACACCATCTACTCCATGCCGCCGCCCAGCTCCGGCGGGGTCACCCTGGCCCTGATGCTGAACATGCTGGAACGCTACGACCTGTCTGCATTGGGTCACAATTCGTCCCGCTACATCCACTTGCTCACCGAGGTGATGCGCCGGGCGTACGCGGAACGGGCCCGCTATCTCGGTGACCCCGACTTCAACCCGGACATGCCTGTCTCGTGGCTCATTTCCAAGAAACACGCTGAAGAGCTGGCACGCACCATCGATCTCCATCACGCCAGCCAAAGCACACCTACTTCATTCGATTTTGATCTCACTTCGAAACAGACCACCCATTTCTCAGTCGTCGACGCGCAAGGGAACGCGGTTTCCAACACCTACACCCTGGAGTACTTCTACGGGTCCGGCATCGTCGTCGACGGCGCTGGTTTCTTGCTCAACAACGAGATGGGGGATTTCAACCCCTGGCCCGGTCACACCGACACATTGGGTCTCATCGGCACCCGGCCCAATCTGGTGCAGCCGGGCAAGCGCATGTTGTCCTCCATGACACCCACCATCGTCGCCAAAGGGGATCAGCTGTTCATGGTGACCGGGAGTCCCGGCGGCCGGACGATCATTGCCACCGTGCTGCACACCATCCTGAACGTGATCGACCACGGCATGAACATCTTCGAGGCCATCGACGCCCCCAGGTTCTACCACCAGTGGCTCCCCGATGTCATCCGAATCGAGAAATGGGGCACGACCACCGATACGGTGGAACGATTGGAAAAAATGGGGCACCGCGTCAAGTGGGTAAACACCCAGGGCCGGGCGATGGGAATTCTCATCGACCCGGAAAGCGGTTACCGCACCGGCGCGGCAGACCCGCGCAGCGAACTCGGGGAGGCTATCGGCTACTAAGGGGAGCTCGCCCTTTACAATCTGTTTAATTCACCTGGTCTTAAAACTAAAAGGAGGGAGACCTATGCGATTCAGTGCAATCGGTACGTTGGTAAGCTGTTTGCTGCTGTCGGCAGCGATCTTGTTTGCCCAGGAC
>CAYQOI010000333.1:0-2698 GCA_964419085.1 uncultured Cytophagia bacterium
GCCCTGCTGAATCAGCCGCCGGGCTTGCCCCTTGGAGGCAACTAGGCCGGTTTCGGCGAACACGTCCACCACCAGCACCCCACTGCGCAACCGGCTGCGGGGGATGCGAGACGACGGGATGGCGCTGACATCCTGTCCGGCGCCGGCAAATGCGCTCTCCGACGCGGCTTTGGCCTTTTGCGCCTCCGCTTCTCCGTGGGTGATTTTGGTGGCTTCGTACGCCAGCACCTGCTTGGCCTGCCGGATCTCCGCGCCCTGAAGGTGGGACAGTTCCGCGATCTCTTCCATGGGCAGAAAGGTGTAGTAAGCGAGAAAGCGTGCCACATCCCGGTCATCGACGTTGATCCAGAACTGGTAGAAGTCGTACGGCGAGGTCTTTTGCGCGTCCAGCCAGACCGCGCCGGACGCGGTTTTCCCCATCTTCTGGCCGCCTGCGGTGGTGAGAAGCGGCCAGGTGATGCCTTCGGCCTGCCCGGCCTCAACCCGCCGGATGAGGTCGACGCCGGCCACGATGTTCCCCCACTGGTCGTCGCCGCCGAGCTGCACCGTGCAGTGGTATTCCTGGTACAGCTTCAAGAAATCGTAGGCTTGCAGAATCTGGTAGTTGAATTCCAGAAACGAAAGGCCGGTTTCCAGGCGAATCCGGTAGGCTTCCGCGGTGAGCATGCGGTTGACGCTGAAGTGTCGTCCGATCTCGCGCAGCACATCGATGTACTTGAGCTCCAGCAGCCAGGTGGCGTTGTGCACCGCAAGCCCCGACTTGCCGTCGATGGTGAAATACCGGCCGATCTGCGCCTTGATTTTCTGCGCGTTAGCCGCGATGCGTTCGCGGGAGAGCATCCGGCGCATCTCGGTTTTGCCGCTGGGGTCGCCGATGAGCGCGGTGCCGTCGCCGATGATCGCGATGGGGCGGTGCCCGTGTCGCTGCAGGTGGGCCAGCGCCATCAAGCCCAGCAGGTTGCCCACGTGCAGACTGTCTGCAGTGGGATCGAAGCCGACGTACGCGGTCACCGGACCGGAATCGAACAGCTTGCGTACCGCCGCTTCATCGGTGACTTGTTTGACGAACCCTCGTTCTTTCAGGATGTCGTAGACGTTTTCTTTTCCCACTCAACCTGCCTCAAATTTCCTGGTGTGTCAGAATCGTTTTTTCGCCTTCATGTGCCGGTCGATTTCTCGCTGCGCCTCTCGTTTGGCCATGTCGTGGCGTTTGTCGTAGGACTTTTTGCCGCGCGCCACCGCGAGCTCCACTTTTGCCTTTCCCCGCTTGAAGTAGAGCTTCAGAGGCACCAGCGTCAAGCCTTTCTCCTGCACTCGGCCGATGAGACGCTTGATCTCCTTTTTGTGCAGCAAGAGTTTCCTTTCCCGCCGTGGCTCATGATTGCTGTAGCCGCCGTTGGTGTACGGGCTGATGTGGACGTTGAAAAGAAACACCTCGCCGTCTTTCACCGTGGCGTAGCTGTCTTTGAGATTGGCTTTGCCCTCCCGCAGCGACTTGACTTCGGTGCCGGTGAGCACGATGCCTGCCTCCAGAGTGTCCAGCACCTGGTAGTCGTGCCGTGCCTTGCGGTTGGTTGCGATGACCTTTTCTTCCATGCATCGAAATTAACCTTTGCACGGGCAAAAATCAAGAGCAAGTGTGGAAAATTCTTGACTTTCGTGGCTGCGTTAATTACATTTAGCACCGCGAAAGGATACGAGTTGCCGAAGTGGTGAAACTGGCAGACGCGCACGGTTCAGGGCCGTGTGGGAGCAATCCCGTGTGGGTTCGAATCCCACCTTCGGCACCAGGTTTTCCTCCCGTCGGAAGTCTTCTCTTCTTCAAATCTTTTGAAGCCGGGCCCTGACCGGCTTTTAGCACTCTACCGAATGGACCGTAACCTTCGCCAACCCGTAAGTACCCACCAGCGCCGCGTTCAGCGTTCTGCTGATCTGTGGGAGTTGGCAGGAAATGAGAGGTCTTTCATGAGTGGCTGTCTGGAGCGGCGAGGTTGCCTACCAGCGCAACTGCCACAGCTTACTCATTTAAAGCTTTACACTTAACCACTACAAAACACCATGTCAAAAATCGCTTATTTCGACTGCTTCTCCGGCATCAGCGGCGACATGATCATCGGTGCGCTGCTGGACGCCGGGGCCGATTTCCACACGCTGCAATCGGAATTGGCCAAACTCGATTTGTCGGACTACGAACTCAAAACTCGCCGCGTTTCGAAACAGCACCTCGCGGCCACGAAGTTCGATGTAGTGGACAAAGGCCGGCGCGGCTATCGCCATCTCAAAGACCTGGTGGTCATCGTCGAGAAGTCCGGCCTGGCCCCGGACATTCAGGAACGGGCGAAGAGCATTTTCCTGCGCATCGCCACTGCGGAGGCCAAAATCCACGGCCAGCCGCTGGAGAAGGTCCACTTTCACGAGATCGGCGCAGTGGACACCATCGTCGATGTGGTGGGCGCACTGGTCTGCCTCAAACTCTTGGAGATCGAGCAAGTCTTCTGCTCGAAGCTCAACGTAGGCTCTGGTTTCGTGGAGTTTTCGCACGGCAAGTTTCCGGTGCCGGCGCCCGCGACCGCGGAGATTCTGAAGGGGGTGCCCACCTATTCGACCGACGTGCAGGCGGAATTGGTGACGCCCACCGGCGCGGCCATCATCGCGGAGGTCGCGGCGGGCTTCGGAGAGATGCCGGTCATGACCGCGG
>CAYQOI010000333.1:2708-4140 GCA_964419085.1 uncultured Cytophagia bacterium
CTACGGCGCAGGCGGCCGGGAATTGCCGCGGCCCAACGCGTTGCGCGTGTTCGTGGGCATCTCGGATGCGCTCGGGGAGGGAGCGAGAGACGCGGTGTGTGTCATCGAGACCAACATCGATGATATGAATCCCCAGATTTTTGAGCACCTGCTGGAGAAGCTGCTGGCCACCGGCGCGCTGGACGTGTTCTTCACCAGCATCATGATGAAGAAAAGTCGCCCGGGCACCCGGGTGACCGTTCTGGCCCAGCCCGAGGATCGGGACAAGCTCATCAAGCTGCTTTTCGAAGAGACCACCTCCATCGGCGTGAGGTTTCGTCACGAGGCGAGAAGAATCTTACAACGGGAAGTGCGAGAGGTGGAGACGAGATTCGGCAAGGTGCGCTTCAAGGTCACCCGTCTCGGGGAACAGGTCATGAATACGGTTCCCGAGTATGAGGACTGCAAGCGGGTCGCACGAGAGTTCAATCTGCCGCTGAAGCAGGTTTTGCAGGAGTTGCAGAGCCTGGTCTGAGCGGGTTTGGTGTTTTGCGGGTTTGCGGGGAGGGAGTTGAGAGGGCCAGCAGTTTAACATCCCGGTGAATGTGGTTGTTGGCGACCAGAAGGCGGCCGTCGATCTCGGCGAGGTCGCATGCTTTCCGTTTCTCTTTTTCCTCTAAAAGAGCCTCTCACTTTCCCCAGGTGCCGCGAGGATAAGGTAGGTGGTGTTTTTTTCGGGCCTTTTTCATGGCATCCGTCGCGTGGGTTTTCAACACCAGGTCCGTTTTCGGCTTGCCGGTGCACGGCAGGACGAATCCTTCCTCACGATCGACTTCATAATAGCGGCGAGAGTCTTTCTGGTCGGTGCGTCCGGAGATGACCTGTGCCGCGCAGCTCAGGCACCACCCCTGCAGGCAACTGTGCGGTAAATCTATCCCGGCTTCCAGGGCCTTCTCCAGAATGTGTTCGTCGGCTCCCACAAGCAGGGTTTCTCGCCGGTCATTTGGCAGAATAAGCGTCACGCGAAACTGTTTCATCCGGTGCAATCATTCGTTAATGGTTCAAAAACAGAGATGGGACCGTTGAAAAACGATCCCATCCACGGGGTAGTCAATTAGCCTTCATCCAGAAGTGACAAGAGATTCAAAGCACCGATTCTGCAATCAGGGATTGTAAAAGCCACGGTTCTTGCTATAAGGAGCATCGCCGGGTTCGCCGCGGCGGAAATGACCGGAAGGCACCACCTTGCCGTCGCGCGCATAACTGAGCAATTCGATAAACCATGCTTCGTGCTCGATCTCTTCCTGGAGAATACGGGAAGCCATGTCGTAGGTTCGGGGGTCCTTGCCGAAGGTAAGATCGCAGACCTCGCTCCAGGTACGGATGGCACAGCGCTCTGCTTCCAACAGAACCGTCAGAATGTTAATCGGCGTGGGTTCGTCCGGCAAATAGG
>CAYQOI010000333.1:4150-4681 GCA_964419085.1 uncultured Cytophagia bacterium
AATAGGCATCGGGGCATCCGGCCCGGTCGGCAAAATCTCGAATGTCATGGGGGAGGTCGCCGCCCAATTCGTAAATGCGCGGGGTGATGAGCTCGAAGTGGGAGCGGTCCTCCAGACGGGCATCCTCACAGATTTCCTTGTAGTCTTCGTTGCCCGCCAGATACATCCTCAGAATGGTGTAATAGTAGTACGTGGTAAACTCGGCGCCGGCCGCATCGATGAGTTTCTCCAGGAGATCCTCCACATTGATGCCTCGCTGCCGGAGCTGTTCCACCCCCACCCGCTGCGAGGTGTCGCCCGGCTTCACTTTGCCGGTCGCGTGTTTCTTGGGTCCAGCCATGATTAACCCTCCTTTGAGTTTTGGTGTAACTTGGTGTAACAAGGTTTATGGTTGCAAATGAAAGTTGCATGATTTATTTTTATAATTCAAATTGATTGTTTCTATGAATATGATAGATTTTGACTATCGGTTCTGGTTTATTTCCAGGAGACGGAGAAATGACCCTTTCGCAGTTAAAGTATATTGTGGCG
>CAYQOI010000334.1:0-4668 GCA_964419085.1 uncultured Cytophagia bacterium
CTACTGGATCGCGCGCGCCGAGCTGGACCGCGCCACGGGCGGGCTCTCGGAGGAAGGGAGGTAGCGAGAGGTTGCTTGAAATGAAAGGAAAGAGAAAAGCGGTCCTTTGGTTGGCCATTCTCGCGGTGGTGCGATTCGGCTGTGGTGAAAGTTCGTCCGGCGGCAGCGACGGCAAAGACTCCGGTGCGCCCGTCATTCCTGTTGAGACGGTCGTCGTTCAAATGGGCGCCGTGGTGGATACCGTGCGCGCGACGGGGACGGTGTTTCCCCGCCACGATGTGGTGATTTCGTCTCAGACGGCGGGCACGGTCACCGCGGTCTACATCGAGGTGGGGAACCGGGTGAAAAAAGGCGACCCGCTGGTGCAGGTGGACCCGGAGATGAAAGAGCTGGCGTTGCGGCAGGCCGAGGCGAGATTGCTGGAGGCCAGGGCTGCGTTTGAAAAGGCCAAGCGGGACCTGGAACGCCATCGCAAACTTTTTGAAAGCAAAGACATTTCAGAGTTTGTTTATGAAAGTGCGCGTCTGCAAAAGGAGTCGGCCGAGGCCGCGTATCTCACCGCGAAAGCCAACGTGCAGATGGCTCGTCGCCAGCTCAAAGACGCGCGCATCGAGAGCCCGGTAGATGGTTTCGTGGCTGCGCGGCTGGTGGACCTGGGCACAACGGTTGCCCCTGGTGCGCCGGTGGCAAAGGTCGTGGACATCGACGAAGTGAAGGTCAAATTCGGGGTGCCGGAGCGAGATGTGGTGAAGATCGCCAAAGGGCAAGTCGCGACCGTACGCGTGGATGCGCTCAAGGGCCGGTCTTTCACCGGTACGGTGAGCGCGGTGGGGCCACAGGCGGACCTCGCGACGCGCACTTTTCCGGTGGAGGTGGTGGTCCAGAATCCCGAGCACCGGCTCAAAGCCGGGATGGTCGCAAGGGTCAGTGTGGCCGCGGGCTCCGTGGAGAACCTGCCGCTCATTCCCAAAAGCGCCCTGCTGGAACGGGCGGGCGAGACCATCGTGTTCGTGGTGCAGGGCGAGGTGGCGCACAAACGGGTGCCGGAACTGGGCCTGGAAAGCAACGGACGAATTGCCGTGCTGGCGGGCGTGGAGCCCGGTGACCAGGTGGTGGTGCTGGGGCAAGAGAACCTGGTGGAAGGCACCCGGGTAAAGGTGGTCGCGCAACCGGACCGGAGCCTGGAGGGACGATGAGCGCGTCATGGGCGCCTGCCATTAGAACTGTGTTGGAAAGACACGTGCCATGTCGGTAGCTAGATTCTCAATCAAAAATCCCGTACTCGTCAACATTATCATGATCGTGGCCATCGCGTACGGCAGCTACACGCTTTTGACGCTGCCGCGCGAAATGATGCCCGACGTCTCCTTTCCGTGGGTCTTCGTCTGGACCCGCGCGCCCGGGTTTTCGCCGGAAGATACCGAGAAGCTGATCACCAACGAGGTGGAGAAGGAAGTCCGGGATGTGGAGGGGATCGAGAACATCACCTCCATTTCACGGGAACATGCCTCCTTTGTCTGGCTGAAGTTCGAGACCATGTCCAAAGACGAGTTCGACAAGCGTCTGCGGGATGTGCGCACCGAGGTGGAGAAGGTAGAGCTTCCGGAAGGCGCGGAGGATCCCATCATCACCGATTTTTCCATGCAGGACCACATCCCCATGGTGAGTGTGGTGCTCAGCGGCGACATTCCCGAGCGACAGATGAAGCGCCTGGCGGACGACCTGCGCGATGATATTCTGGAAATCAAAGATGTCTCCAAGTGTCTCGCCGCGGGGGTTCGCGACCGTGAAATTTGGGTGGAAGTAGACCCGGAGAAGCTGCAAAGCTACGACCTGGCGCTCACCCAGGTTATGGACGCGATCCGGGCCAACAATCTCGACCTGCCCGCAGGTGACCTCGATGTCGGGCGGTGGGAAGTGAAGGTGCGCACGGTGGGCGAGATCAAGCGGGCCGAGCAGATCAGCAAGATCATCCTGCGTGCCAACCCGATGGGGCACCACGTGCGGGTGGAGGACGTCGCGACCGTGGTGGATACCTTTGAGCAGCGCGAAGTCATCTCCCGTTTCAACGGCCGGAGCGCCATTACCCTTTCGGTTTCCAAAAAGAAACAGGGCAACACCATCGCGATCATCGAAGAGATTCGGTCACTGGTGGACCGTTACCGGGAAACCCGGCTCCCCCCTGGCGCAAGCATCGAGGTGATCAACGACACGTCCATCCAGACCCGGGAGTTTCTGGGAATTCTGCAAAACAACGCGGTGCTGGGGATGATTCTGGTCGTCGCGTCGCTGTACGTTTTCATCGGACTGCGCAACGCGATGTTCGCCGCACTGGGCATCCCGGTCACCTTCATGCTCACGTTTATCTTCATGAAGTACACCGGCATGTCGCTCAGTGGTAGCTCGCTCTTCGGTCTTGTCCTCGTCCTGGGCATGATCGTCGACGACGCCATCGTGATCATCGAAAACTGCTACCGCTACATGCAGGAGGGACACCCCCCGAAACAGGCCGTCATTCTGGGGACCAGGCAGGTCGCGATGCCCGTGGTCTCCTCTTCCATGACCACCATCGCGGCGTTTCTCCCGCTCATGCTCATGACCGGCATCATCGGCGAGTTTCTGAAGGTCGTCCCCATCGTGGTGACGCTCGCCTTGCTCGCGTCGCTGTTCGAGGCGTTCGTCATCTTGCCTTCACACATCGCGGAGTGGAGTGGGAACATCAGCCGCCGGCACGTGGGGTTGGTGCGATTCAAAAAGCTGCGCAGGGTGTACCTGAAATATCTGGGACGGTTCATCCGGCGACGGTACCGGGTGGTGGGGATTTGTACGCTTCTCATTCTTCTCAGCATCCCCCTGATCTGGGTCGTGGGGATCGACATGTTCGCGACCGAAGAGATCCCCCGGCTTTTTGTCTTTGTGGATCTGCCCGAAGGGAGCAAGATCGAGCTCACCGATCGCGTGATCCGCCAGGTGGAGGGAATTGTTTCGGAGCTTCCGGACGACGAGTTGGTGAATTATGTGGCCAATGCCGGCTTGCAGCAGCGGGATGAAGAGTGGTTTTTTCGGCCCTCCGTCGGGCAGCTTATCGTGGAGCTGACCAACAAGAAGCGCCGCAAGCGTTCCATCGATGAGATCATCACCGACCTGCGCGCGCGGATCCGCACGATTCCAGGGATCAAGGCTCTGGAATTCAAGGTTTTTGAGAACGGGCCACCCACCGGCGCGCCGGTGGAGGTGCGGGTTCGGGGCGATTACCTCGATGAGCTGGTCGAGGTGGTGGAGCTGGTGAAGGAGGAACTGCGGAAGATGCCCGGAGTTTTCGATGTGCGCGATGATTTCGTCCCGGGCAAGAAAGAGCTGCAGATCTTTGTTGACAAAGAAAAAGCTGCGCTTGTCGGTTTGACCGTGGCCCAGGTGGCGTCCACCGTGCGCTACGCCTTCGACGGCGGCGTCGCCACCGAGATCCGCGACGGAGAGGACGAAATCGCGGTGCGGGTGAAGTACCGGGAAAGTAGCAGGCAGAACGTAGCCGACGTGGAAGATATGCGCATCGCGACGCCGGTGGGAAAGCTGGTTGTGCTCAAGGATGTGGCGCGACTCGAGATGAAGCAGGGCTACGCCACCATCAAACATGACGACTTGAAGCGCGCCATTACGGTCAAGGCGGACGTGGACAGCCGCAAGACCAGCGCGCTGAAAGTGAACCGAGAATTGGCCCGGCGCTTTGTGGAGATTGCCAAACGGCATCCAGGATACGATTTGGCATTTCGCGGGCAATTCGAGGAGTTCAAAGGCGCGTTCAGTCAATTGGGTCAGCTTTTCGCCGTGGGTCTGATGATCATGTACATCATTCTTGTGGCCCAATTCAAGTCGGCCATTCAGCCTCTGATCATTTTCATGGCGATCATCTGGGCTTTCTGGGGCGCGATGATCGGGCTGTTGTTCATCGGAAGTCCGTTCAATATCAACAACATGTACGGCCTGGTGGCGCTGGCCGGGGTTGCCGTCAACGATTCTCTGGTGCTCATCAGTTTCGTCAACGAGGCGCGTGAAAAGGGCATGCGCCGCTGGCGGTCCATCCTCACCGCGGGCCGGCTGCGCCTGCGCCCGATTCTGTTGACCACCATCACGACGGTGTTCGGGCTTTTGCCCATGGCCATCGGCGTGGGCGGCCGCTCCGAGATCTGGAGTCCCCTGGCCAACGTGATGGTCTGGGGCCTGAGTGTCGGCACGCTTCTCACCTTGTTTCTGGTCCCCTGCCTGTATGCAATTCTTGGGGACATCAAACGCTTTGTTCTCAGAAAGCGCTTTTTCGACAATGACCGGGGCCTGATGGCACAGGTGCGCCGGGCGTTTGACCTGGTCAACGGCGCCAACGGCAAAAGGCTCGAGAAAACCGGCGTGGTGGATTGATTGCGGCCTCTGAGGTCATGCTGAGGACGCAAGTCGCTGTAAAGGGAGAGCAAGGCTGATTTCTGGGCACCAGCGTCTGGATTTCGACTGCCGGTCGTTTCGGCTACTCGCAACGACCGCCAGGTCCTGCTCCACGTTCCGCTCCCGATCCGCTCCCTGAGCGGAGTCGAAGGGAGCGGAGCCGAAGGGAACGCTGCTCAGCAAAGCGACACGCAGGGTGCGGCAGTGCGATGCTCCTGTGGTAGGGCAGCGCTT
>CAYQOI010000335.1:0-4665 GCA_964419085.1 uncultured Cytophagia bacterium
CTCCCGATGCCGCGACCCGCTCCCTGAGCGGAGTCGAAGGGAGCGGGAGCCCAAAGAAGAGGAGCCGTAGGGAGCGGAACGTGGGCTGCCTTCTTCCTGCGTTTGACCGGACTCACAGCACAGACCCCCTCGAGCACCATCCTGTGCCATCACGTTCATCCTGACAAATCGATTCCGGCAAGGTTGGCTCGTCCGTTTCCTGAGGAAAGGCGCACCAAGTTTCGATGCGCCACGGCCTGCGCGAAATTGTGTTGACAAAAAGCAAAACTTTTTTATTTTACTGGTTGCCTGAACAAGTTGGCGTGAATCCTCATTGGAACAAGGCCGGTAGGAGGAAGGTGGACAGGCTCACAAAAACCAGGGTAAAGAGATCGCGTCCCGACCAGAACACCACGGTGAAGATAAACGACGTCTCCATCGGCGAAGGCTTTTTCACGGTCATCGCGGGGCCGTGCGCACTGGAGAACGTGGAGCAGGCCCTGGCCACGGCCAGACTGGTGGAGAAAGCCGGCGCACGGGTGCTGCGGGGCTCGCTGTTCAAACCCAGAACCTCGCCCTACTCCTTCCAGGGCATCGGTGCCGAAGGCATCGAGCTCTTCGACCTGATCCGAAAAGAAACCAGCCTCCTCATCGAGTCCGAGGTTCTCTGCTCTGCGCACCTGGAGTTGCTCGCCGAGCACGTGGATATTCTCCGCATCGGGTCGCGCAACATGGACAATTTCGAACTGCTGAAAGAAGTGGCCCGCGCGGGGAAGCCTGTCCTGCTCAAGCGCAACATGAGCGCCACCATCGAAGAGCTCTTGCTGGCTGCCGAATACATCCTGGCGGAAGGGAACGACCAGGTCATCTTGTGTGAGCGCGGCATCCGGACATTCGAAACCTACACCCGCAACACGCTGGACATTCTGGCCGTCCCCGCGATCAAGGCGCTTTCCCATTTGCCCATCATCGTAGACCCGTCGCACAGCGCGGGCCAGCGCGATCTGGTCGTCTCCGCCAGCAAGGCCGCGATCGCCGCCGGCGCCGACGGCTTGCTCGTGGAAGTCCATCCCGACCCCGAGCACGCGCTTTCCGACGGCGCCCAATCGTTGAACTTCGCACAATTCCGCAGCTTGATGCAAGACCTGCGCACGCTGGCTGCCGCGTTGCAGAAACAAATGTGATGAACGAAAACTTCGGCGATCTGCGCGCGGCCTCCGCCGACGCTCACGCGCGCCAGTCTTTTGTCACCCGCCTTTTCGACGATCTCGCGCCGCATTACGACCGCTTCAACCGCTGGGTGAGCTTCCACCGCGATGAGGCGTGGCGCAGAAACACCATCGCGCAGTTGGGTCCCCGCGCAGGCGGAATCGTTTTGGACCTGGCCGCGGGTACGGGTGCGCTGGCACAAAACGCGCTGCAGCACGGCGCGGCATCCGTCCACGTCTTCGACATTTCGTTGCCCATGCTGCTTCTGGCAAAAGATAAACTGCGCCGCGACAGCACGCGAGTCGCGTTGGAACTGGGGTCCGCCCATCTGCTGCCGTTCCGCGACGCATCGTTCGACGGCGTGGTGAGCGGCTTCGCCATGCGCAACGTGTTCCATTTCCTGGATGAGGTCTTGCAGGAAATTCACCGCGTGTTGAAACCGGGCGGTCGCGTGGCGATTCTGGAGATGAGCCGGCCGCAGAATCGCATCGTGCGCAGCATGTTTTTGCTGCACATGAAAACCGTCATGCCGCTGGTGGGCAAACTGGCCTCAGGCAAGACCCAACCCTTCGCCTACCTCTTCGACACCACCATGTCTTTTCTCTCGCCTCAGGACTTCAAAAAAAGGCTGGAAAACGCGGGGTTTGTGGACGTGGGATGGAAACCGCAACTGCTGGGCGGCATCGCCATCCATTTCGGCAGCAAACCGGCTTAGCCTGGATTTGGATTCTTGCTATCCTTCTTTCCTGATTGCAGACCGTGTGAAAGTCAGGGTCTGCCGTCTTTTGCCATTCAGGAGGAATCTTGCTTGTTGCCGTTAGGTCCTGTTTATCGACAAGATTCTTCCAGAATGACATCTAACCTGAAGGTTCGCGGAGTGGGCCTGAACAGCACTTCGTGGGGGGACCAAAGAACTCCTGATTCCTTCATGCCATCACGTTGTTTTTGGTTGCGAACGGCGCGAAGGTACTGGATTTGGAGCTGGTGATTTGGGATTTTTTGAAGATGAGACCCAGGCCAGACAAGCTTTCTGAAAATGGCCTCCCCTAGCCTCTGACGTTGTTGATTTCATCCAGAAGCCGGTCGTCCAGGACGACGTTGTACCGCCCCTTGCGCGGGCCAGTCTCCAACTTCAAGACCCCGCGGGGACAAACCGCGGAACAGATGCCGCACCCCACGCACGAAGCACGGATGATGTTCTGTCCGCGCTGCGCGTACCAGCGTACATCGATACCCATCTCGCAGTATGTGGAGCAGTTGCCGCATGAAATGCACTGCCCGCCGTTGGTGGTGATGCGGAAGCGGGAGAAAAACTTCTGCAGCAGCCCCAGAATCGCGGCCAGGGGACACCCGAACCGGCACCACACCCGTGCGCCCATCAGCGGATAGAAGCCCACCCCGATGACGCCGGAGAAGATCGCGCCGATGTAGAACCCGTACGCCCGCGCAAACCCGTTGGACAGCCGTCCCAGCACCGCGCCGTGCCACGCGCTGTTCAACCAGAGCAAGCCGGTGGTCACCACAATAAACACCAGCACGGAATGAATCAACACGCGTTCCACCTTCCACGCCCGCAGCGATTTCAGCGAAAGCTGGCGCCAGGGATCGCCCAGCGTCTCTGCCAGACCGCCGCAACCACACACCCAGGAGCAGTACCAGCGTTTCCCGAAGAAATAGGTGAGAACGGGTGTGGCCACGAACGACATCATCGCGCCCCAGAACACCATGAAGGTGCCCAGCCCGCCAGGCTGCGACAGCAACCAGTGCACATCGTTGGGGAAAAGATAGTTGTACTTCAGCGGCCAGAAGTAGGTGAAATAGAAGTCCGGCTCATTCAAGCCCTTCAGCGTGTAGGGCAGCAGAAAGGCGAAGCCCAATTGGAAAAACATCACCGAAGCGGTGCGCACCAGTTGATAGCGGTTGTGGCGGTAACGGATGAACATCCGCACGCCCATCACCAAAACCGCGGTGGTGTAAAACGTGCCGTACAGAAACCACTTATCCGCGGGCTTGCCGCTGATGAGCAGGCTCAGCGGGTCGGTGAGACGGACCCAGTTTTGGAGCAATTGCGGAAACCAGTACAGGATCACATAAAAACCGGTGATGAGCAGCCCCGCGGTCCAGGCCAGCAGCCCGCGAGAGGTCAGGTTCCTGAAAAACAGGTGGTTGTTGCGGATGCCTGGCGGGCCTTCCCAGAGTTGCGGCAGAAAGGAAAGCAGCCCTCCGACTGCGGCCAACCCGATGCTGAGAGCAAAAAACAGCAGCGGCCGGTCGTTGCCGATGCCGGTGGCGCTCAAAAAGAGCACCAACAATCCCATCCCGAAGAGCGTCTGCCCCAGCCGTTTGACCCTGCGAGTCGCGGCCGAGGGCGCGTGCGCCTTCGCTCCGAGAAACTCGCTTCCCGGCTCACGAGGAATGTCGAGTGCGGTCTGCGGCTGGCTCATCTCACCTCCCCTGTGGTAAGAACACGGCCGAACAGCCTGCGCTTGCGGGGCAAGGTCACGCTGTACTCCGGAAAGGCCCGGTTGTAGGCCCGCACGATGTCCGGTTCCAACCGCCGAAAAAACTCGGGATCGAAGTTGGCCTCGGCCAGGTGCGAGACCACGTACTCCACAGGCCGTTTCTCCAGAATCCAGCGTTCACAAACGGGATGCCGCGCCCGCAACCCAAAGAAATTCATCCCCACGACCTCCCGGGTGTCCGCTTTGTAGACAATTCGCAAACAGATTTTGCCGCCGGGATGCTCCCAGTAGAACGAGGCCTCGCCCTCCTGCGGCACGTTGCTCACCATTCCATAGGTTTGATATTCGATGTCGAAGAATTTCGCCGAGTTGAACCAGACCCCGCGCGCGTATCTGGTCCGTTCCCCGCAAATGGTTCTGGCCAGGGTCTGGCCTTGCAGTCTGCCGGTGTACCAGAGCTGCTCGATGCGGCCGGGCGCGCCATCCTCCCCGACGATCTCGGCGCAGTCGCCCGCGGCGTAGACCCCGGGAATGTTGGTCTCGAGATATTCGTTCACCAGCACCCCGCGGTTGGTGGCGATTTTCGACTCCTGCACCACGTCGATATTGGGACGCACGCCCGGGGTCAGCGCGACAAACTGGCACGGGATCTCCTCGTCGTACTCGGTGACCACCGCGCGCACGCGACCGTCGTCCCCCGGCAGGATTTCCTTGAGGTGCGTCTTCAGGCGCAGGTCCACGCCGTGCTCCACCACGTGGCGACTCACCAGCCTGGCCTCCTCCTTGGGCAGAATGTTGTCCCAGTAATACTCCTCCCGCGCCAGAAAGGTGACCGGGATGGCGCGTGACTGCAGCATCTCGGCCACTTCGATGCCGATGAGGCCTCCGCCCACGATCACCGCACGGGAGATGTTGCGGGTGTTTTCCTCCATCAGTTGCAGGTCCTGATACGAGTACAGACCCTGCACGCCGGGCAGGTCCTGGCCGGGCCAGCCGAATTTGTTGGATTTGGAGC
>CAYQOI010000336.1:0-4664 GCA_964419085.1 uncultured Cytophagia bacterium
GACAGGGCTGACATCATTCTACCCAAGGTAAAGAGGAAAAGAGACTGAGGCGTGCCATGAACAAGAGGCGGAACTGGTTGGCGATTCTTGCGATGGGGGGGTTGCTTGTCTTGCTGGTGAGTCTGGGAAGCTTGTCGCAGGAAAAGAAACACAAACCGCAGGAGATTCTCAAGTTTTCTCACAAATTCCACCAGACCGAGGCGGAAACCGAGTGTGTCGATTGCCACACCCGGGCGGACAGCAGTACCACCGCCGAGGACTTCCTGCTGCCGACCATGGATGACTGCGGTGCTTGCCACGACGTGGAATCGGAGGAAGAGTGCACGCTTTGCCATTTTGAAGATGAAGAAACCTGGTTGCCTTTTGAGCCTGAGCCCCGCGCGGTGCGGTTCGATCACAAATTCCATCTGGGCCAAAAGGGGGTGACCTGCGAGACCTGTCACAAGAATTTGGCGCAAGTGGACTTCTCGAATTCCGCCAGCATGCCCACGATGCAGGATTGTGCCGCGTGCCACGACAACCAGCAGGCTACGCTGGCCTGTGCGAGTTGCCACACCAGTACCTTGAACTTGCGTCCCGCCGACCACACGGCAGATTATCTCGTGACTCACAAAAATGTGGCCCGGTTTGGCCAGGAGCAGTGTGCCACCTGTCACACCAACAACGACTGCGCATCTTGCCACGAAGGGGCGACGTTGCTCACCACGACCTCGGGATCCGGTCGGGATGTCCAGACACCCTTTTTCCCGGCGCTTCTGGGGACGAAAGGCTTGACGGTTTCCCGGGTACATGAATTGAACTTCCGGCTCACCCACCCGCTTAAAGCCACGGGCCGCACCAGTGAGTGCGCGGTGTGCCACAACAGCAACGATTTTTGCCAGGCCTGCCACGAGGCCGAAGGCGTGGATGTGGCCGGCAAACCGGTCTGGCACGGCGGACCCGACTGGGGCGCGCTGGCCGGGGTAGTTGGTACCGGCGGCGGCCGTCATGCTGAACTGGCCAAGCGCGACATCGAAAGCTGTGCCGGTTGCCACAGCACGCAAGGCGACGATCCTACCTGTCTCCTCTGTCATACCGATTTTGACGGTGTGCTGGGGACCAATCCCAAAACCCACGAAAGCGGCTTCAAAAACCGTTTTGGCGAGGGTTCGAGCTTCCACGATGACGACAGCGCGGTCTGTTTTTCCTGCCACACCAACACGCATCAGGCGGGAACCGGGTTCTGCGGCTACTGCCACGGGCCGAAGGAATCTGAATAGTTCACAAATTGCCTGCCATTCTGGAAGAATCTTTTTGGGCAAACAGGGACTTGATCGGCAGGCAAGACCCCTCCTGAGTAACCGACGAGCTCGCCGTAATCGACCGTAAACACCCAGTTTGCGGATTATGCGGGCTGACCGCGTTGTGCACATTTTTTTATTGATTTTCTAATGCATCTTTTTTAAACTTCGGGGCAGTTGTCCCCCTCATCGGTGGAGATGTGCTAACAGGGACGTTCCATGCCTACAACCATCGAACAAGCTTCATCGGTCCGCCCGGCGCAGACAAACTTTGTGGGAGGTAATCTTGGCTAAGCCAGAAAAAAACGACCAGGTCGATCGAAGAGGATTTTTCCGCCGTCTGCTGATGAGTGTCGGTCTGGTCGCGAGTTACGGAACCGGCGGGGTTTACTTTCTGGAGTTTTTACTCCCCAAGAAAAAGTCACCGCGTACGCGGAAGCTTTTGATCGCGTCCCTGGAGGAATTGCCGGTGGGCGGCGCCAAGAGCTTCAAAGATCTCTCCGGCCGGGAGCTCATCCTGGTGGACACGGGTCAGGCCCTCAAGGCGATTTCGACCACGTGTACGCATTTAGGATGTAAAGTTTACTGGGAGCCCGAAAAGTCGCGGTTTTTTTGTCCTTGCCACGAAGGCGTTTTTGACCTGAATGGCAACGTGGTTTCCGGCCCGCCGCCCCGGCCGTTGGATACCTATCCGGTGGAGGTGGACGAAAACGACAACGTCTTTGTCCTGCTGAAAGAGAGTTGACCTTGTCGATGGATTTAAGTCAGGAACGCTCATGCAGAAAATATCCGCCATCAAGAATTGGTTTGTCGAGTCTTTTCCCTTCGATCTCAATGTGCTCAAGGAAATCTCCAGCGAGCCCATTCCGAATCATCTGAAGCGGTGGTGGTTTGCCATCGGGGGAACGCCTCTGTACCTGTTTGTCATCCAGGCGACAACGGGGATCATTTTGACCTTTTACTACGTTCCGGACCCGGCGCACGCGTTCAACAGCGTGGCGCACATCACCACGCAGGTGCGTTTCGGATGGTTTATCCGCAGCATTCATCGCTGGTCCGCGCACCTGATGGTCTTGACGCTGCTTCTCCACATGATGCGGGTCTTCCTGACCTCGGCCTACCGCCGGCCTCGCGAGCTCAACTGGATGATCGGCGTTGGGCTGCTGGTGACCACCATGGGCTTCGGTTTCACGGGCTACTCGCTGATCTACGAGCAGCTCTCCTACTGGGCGTCGGTGGTGGGAACCAACATCGCACAAGCCACGCCGATCATCGGCGGGATACTGGCGAATTTCATCCGCGGCGGCCCGGAGGTGGGGCCGAACACCCTGACTCGCTTCTTCGTCTTACACATCGGCGCGCTTCCCACGATTATCGTGGTCCTGCTGGCGCTGCACGTGGTACAGATCCGGTTGCATGGCGTCACGCGACTCCGTTTCAGGGAGGACGAGAGTCCGGCTGTGGAGGTCTCTCTCCGGGTGTCTGCGCCCGTCGGGCCGGTCCGTCCCCACGGCGGCGAATCTCCGACCGCTTCGGAAGAGGCGCGCGTCAAAGAAGAGTCCTATCCGTTTTATCCAGACCATTTTTACACGGAGCTCATCGTGGGACTTACCCTCACGTTCATCCTGACCATCCTGGCGTTGGTTTTTCCCGCACACATGGGCGAGCCCGCGAATCCGCTGGTCACGCCCGAGCACATCAAGCCTGAATGGTACTTTTTTGCGGTCTTCCGCTGGCTCAAGCTTACCTCCTTTGAAGTCGGCGTGGTGGGAACCATGTTCTTTTTGCTGGTCTTGCTGGTGTGGCCGTTCATCGATCGCGTTTTTCTGAAACGCTTTCCGGGTCGGGATGTCAGCTTTTGGTTTGGTGTGGCGGGCTTTGTCGTTTTCCTTGTGTTCACCGTCTGGGAAGCTCTGGTTTGAAGGTTGCAAGATGAGAAATCGTACAGGCATTCTGAAATAGATTGGAGGGTTCCATGCTATCTTTGGAAACAAAACGGACGATCATCGCGACGCTGAGTTTCTTCTTGTTGGCCGCATTGCTGATCGTCGGATACATCGAGGGGAAACGTCAGATCCCGGGCAGCAAACCGAAGATCGTGATTTCAGAAGAGAACAAGAAATGCATCGACTGCCACTCCCAGCAGAGCAACGCGAAAACCGCGGTGCAGCAGTGGAAGGAGAGCCAGCACGCGATCAAAGGTGTGGGCTGTCTGGAATGCCACGGTGCAAAGGAAACCGACATCGACGCTTTCAGCCACTACCAGCACACCATCGCCACCATCGTCTCGCCGAAAGATTGTGCCCGGTGCCACAAGAAGGAGTTCGCGGAGTTTCAGCGCAGCCACCACGCGCAGGGCGGGCGCATCCTGGGCTCGCTGGACAATGTTCTCGCGGAAGTCGTGGAGGGCAGCACGATAATGCACGGCAACGCGGTCGCGGTGAGCGGTTGCAAACAGTGCCACGGCTCGGTGGTGGACTTCATTCGCGACGAAGACGGCAACGTGATGAAGGACCGCAACGGCATCGTGATGATCGATCCGGAAACCTGGCCCAACACCGGTATCGGCCGGGTGAATCCCGATGGTAGTTTGGGATCATGCGCCGCCTGTCACAATCGGCACTACTTTTCGGTGGCGCAGGCTCGGGAACCCGACGACTGCGGTAAATGCCATCTGGGCCCGGACCATCCCCAGTATGAGATTTACCGCGAGTCCAAGCACGGCATCAATTTCATCGCGCACAAGGGGGAAATGAACCTCTCCCGGCGGCCGTGGATTGTGGGCAAGGACTACATCTCCGCGCCCACCTGCGCGACCTGTCACATGAGCGCCACGCCGAATCAGGGTGTCACCCACGACGTGGGAGAGCGCATCAGTTGGACCCTGCGCCCCCCGGTCTCTGAGCGGATTGACGCCAAGGACATCAAGGCGGGGAAAGAAACGATTCCGTGGCAGAAGCGCCGCGAAAACATGCAGGACGTCTGTTTCCAGTGTCACAGCAAGCAGTATGTACAGAACTTTTACAAACAGTACGACGACGTGGTAGCCATGTACAACGACAAGTTTGGTATTCCCGCCACGAAGGTGATGAAAAAGCTCAAAGAGGTGGGCTTGATCACCACCGACACCGTGTTTGACGACAAGATCGAGTGGACCTACTTTTACCTCTGGCACCACGAAGGTCGGCGGGCCAGAATGGGCGCGGCGATGATGGGCCCGGACTTCACCCAGTGGCATGGCATGTTTGAAGTGGCCGACCGCTTTTACACCGAATTTGTGCCGGAAGTTCGAGAGCTTATCGCCGAGGGGAAGGCTGGCGGTAAAGCGGCCGGCGCCCGACAGGTGGAGCGCGTGCTGAACGATGTCCTGAACAGCGAGATGCA
>CAYQOI010000337.1:0-4657 GCA_964419085.1 uncultured Cytophagia bacterium
GGGATCAAGGGCGCCGCGCCGGGTTCAGTGGCCGAGCGGCTGGTGAGACGCTTCGATGGTCCCGCAGTCGTGAGCGATACGCTCACCGGCGACCGGGCGCCGCATTTTCGTGCGATTTTTTCCGACACCGCGGGGGCCGCGACCTACCTTGCGGCTTCAGGCTCCGGTTTGTTGCACGCCGCACGCATCGAAAAGGACACCCCCAGCGATCTGCACGCGCTGAGCAACGGGGCGGACTACATCGTGATTTCGCACCGGAAGTTTTTGCAGGCTGCTCAGAGACTGGCACGCTACCGCTCCGAGCACGACGGCTTGCGCGCGGTGGCGGTGGACGTGGAGGATGTGTACGACGAGTTCAGTGGGGGAATCGTTTCCCCGCACGCGATCCGGGATTTTCTTCGCTACGCGGCGGAAAACTGGCAGCCGCCCGCGCCCGCGTTTTTGGTGCTGTTCGGCGACGCGTCCTGGGACCCGCGGCGCCGCATGCCTGAATCGGTGAAGACCAACTACGTGCCGTCCTACGGCATTCTGGTGGCGGACAACTGGTACGCGCTGCTTGACGGTCCCGACGATGTGCTGCCGGACCTGTTCGTGGGTCGCCTTCCGGTGGAAACCCCGGAGCAGGCCGATGCGGTGGTGGACAAACTGATCTACTACGACGGGTTGCAACCCGGGGAGTGGAGCAAGAACTTCGTTTTCCTGGACGGCGGCATCAACGAGGTGGAGCAGCGCATTTTCCTGTCCCAGGCCCAGACCCTGGTGGAGTCGCACATCGAAGCGGCGCCACTGGCCGCGGAGCCCATTCTGTTCAACAAGACCACGCAGGAGGCCATCACGCGGACGCTGTTGCGCCGGGTCTCCGACCGGATCCGCGCGGGTGCGCTGTGGGTGAATTTCCTGGGGCACGCAGGCAGCAGTGTGTGGGACATCGACATCGGCCTGCCGGACGACTGGCAGAATACGGTGCTGCCGTTCATGACCGGCATGTCGTGCCACGCGGCGCGTTTTGCCAACCCGGCCCGCAACAGCCTGGCGGAGGATTTTGTCATGCACGGCCGCGGTGCGGCGGCCTACTGGGGCTCCACCGGCTTCGGCTACATCTCGCAGGATTTTTTTCTCCTGGACGGCCTGTTCACGGCGGTTGGCCGCGACACGGTACGCCGCATCGGTGCCGCGACCACGCTGGCGAAGATTTCGCTCTGGCAGCGGTTGGGCGACCAGCCTCGCAACCGGTTCGTCATCGACCAGTACACGCTCATCGGCGATCCCGCCACCCGGCTGGTCTTGCCCGCGGCACCGGAGCTGGCGGTCGCGGCCGGCGACCTGAACTTTCCATCGGAGTTCCTCCTCACCACGCAGCAGCGTGCGGAGATTTCGGCGCGGGTACACAACTACGGGCTGCTGCCCCGGGACAGTGTGGCGGTGAAGCTGGAGGTCAGCGCGGCGGGAGGCGAGGTGGACACCACCGCGGTGCGAGCCCTGGCGCCATTCGGCGTCGCGGACTCGTTGCGTTTTACCTGGCGCATTCCTCGCAATCCGGGCACCTACGCGTTCGACCTGCGCGTCGATCCTGCAGAGCTCATCCCCGAAGCCGACGAGATGAACAACGAGGTGCGCGGCGAGGTGCCGGTCTTTTCTTCCGACCTGGTTCTGGTAAAGCCGCTGCGCTTCGGCATTGTTCCGCGGCCGGATCCGGAGTTGGTGACCAGCAATTCCAAGCTCGCCGTGGCCGAGTTGCGCTACTTCTTCGAGGTGGACACCTCCGGCCGCTTCGACAGTCCGCTGCTGCAGCGTTCGCCGGACTTGCCCGAGGGTGAGATGGTGACGGTGTGGCGGCCGCAGCTCACGGTTCCCGGTGTCTACTTCTGGCGGGTGCGTACGTTTGACGGGGAGAACTTCGGTCCGTGGGAGACCTCGACGTTTACCTACGACCCGGGTGTGGCGGTGACCTGGCAGCAGTCGAGCCCGGGGCAGTTTTCGCAAGACAATCTGGAGGCCGCGGCCGTCGTCGGGGGACGCGTGAGGCTGGAAGAAAGACAGTTGATCTTGCAGGCGGAATCGGGTGGTTTTAACGAAGGCAGCCGAGCGCTCCTGTGGCGCAACGACGAATTCCTGAGCCTGGACCGCCGCGGGCACAACCTGGCGGTTCTGGATGAGACCGACGGCAGGCTGCTGCTCAAAGCCAGCTTCGACACCTTCGCGCGGAGCAGCAGCGCGGATTCCATGGCAGACGTGATCGCGGGGCTGCCCGCGGGCAGGATCGTGCTGGTCGCGATCCGCGACGAGGGGTCGCGTTCGATGACGGAGCAGGCGTACGCCGCGCTGGAGAGTCTCGGCAGCGCTCTGACCCGTCAGGTGGGATTTCGGGATTCCTGGGCGCTCATCGGGCGAAAGGGTGCAGCGCCGGGGAGTGTGCCGGAAGTCTGGAAACCTTCGGGCCAGGGGGTTGCGGTGGTCTCCGACACGCTAACCCGCGTGGCGAAATCGGGTCGAGTCACTTCGGTGGCCATCGGACCGGCACGTGGGTGGCAGCGCGCCGGCGTGACGGTTGACGCGCCGCCGCACACCAGCGGTGTGTTTCGGGTTCTGGGGCGGAATGCGGAGACGGGCCGGGTGGACACGCTCGTGGTGCAGGAGGTTTCGGCCTCGTCGGTGGACCTGCATGGCCTGGATGCGGGCCGCTACCCGCGGCTGAACCTGGAGGCGGTGCTCAGGTCCTCGGACGGCCTGCAGACACCCGCGCTGCGCGCCTGGTCGGTCACCTTCGATCCGCCGCCTGACCTGCTGCTGGACCGGGAGTCCCTGCGCGCGAGCAAAGACACGCTGTTTGCGGGCGAGCCGCTGGAACTGCGTCTGGATGCGGCGAACTTTGGACTTGCGGCCAGCGACAGTTTCGCGGTGAAGTTGACCGCGACGTCCCGGGGGGCAGAGCGGGAGGTGACCGAACTCCACGCGAAAGGATTGGGGGTTGAGGAAACAGCACACCTGCAGACGAATATCGCCACCGATGACCTGGCGGGGAAGATTCGGCTTACCGCTCGGCTGGACCCGGAAAACGCCATCGCCGAGATCAGCGACGACAACAACAGCGCGTCCACCACGGTTTGGGTTGTTCGGGACACGCTGGGACCGCGGTTGCGCCTCACGTTCGACGGTCAGGAGCTGGCCGAGGGCGAGTTCGTTTCGTCGCAGCCCAACGTGGTCCTGGAAGTGCGGGAGCAGGGCGTGTTCACGTTCTCCGATACCGCGCTGGTCTCGCTCCTGCTGGACGGAAAGAAGGTGCCGTACGGCGGGGGCCCTGGGGAGGCCGAGTTCCTGCCGCAAAATAATCCGGGTCCAGATGGGGTCAAGGCGCTGGTGGTATTCAGGCCCGAGCTGGGCGAGGGCGAGCATCGTTTCGAGGTACTCGCCCGGGACCGGGCCAACAACGCGCAGTACCTGCAGATCCAGTTTTATGTCAGCGACAGGTTTGTCCTGGCCGATGTGATGAACTACCCCAATCCGTTCCGTGACTTTACGGAGTTCACCTACCGGCTGACCCAGCCTGCGGACGCGGTGAAGATCAAGCTCTACACGGTTTCCGGCCGCCTCATCCATGAAATCGATTTCGCACCGGCGCAGGTGGGCTTCAATTCGGTGCGGTGGGACGGCCGCGACCGGGACGGCGACCCGCTGGCAAACGGCGTCTATCTCTACAAGGTCATCGCGCGTCGCGGGGGCGAGCAGGTGGAGGCGGTGCAGCGCTTTGTAGTGCTGCGCTGAGGGCCGGCGGTTCGTGCTTCCCGTTATTTTTATCTCGACAAACTTCCGCAAAACGCGTATATTTCCGGGGCAGGGGTTGCCGGATGCAACCTGGGAACCGGAAAAAAATGCTCCGGCCCTCTCGCGGGGCTGTCCAAAAAGTCGGAAAAGCGCACCAATTTGTCACTCCTGCGAATGCGGGAGTCTATTGGCCCCTCTCGCTCCCAGGTTGTACTTGGGAGCGTAGCAGCGGAAGAAGTTTAACTTCGTGCAGTATAGACTTTAACACGGGGGGAACCATGCGTTCGCGTTACAGAATCACAAATGAGGACGGTTTGTATTTTGTGACCAGCACGGTGGTGGAATGGATTCCCATTTTTACGAGTAAGCCGTATTTCGAGCTCATGGTTGATGCGCTGCGATTTTGCCGTGAGAGCAAGGACCTGATGTTATATGCATTTGTCATTCTGGAGAACCATTTTCATCTGGTCGTTTCGGGTCCTTTGCTTTCGAGGATTATTCAGTCTTTGAAGCGGCACACTTCTCGGGAGATCGTTCGGTTGTTGCAGCGTCAGAAAAAGGAATGGGTTTTGAATCAGTTAGCGTTCTACAAGAAGAGGTACAAGACGGAGAGCTGTTACCAGGTTTGGCAGGAGGGATTTCATCCGGAGCTGATTCAGAGTGAAGAGATGCTGACGCAGAAGATTCAGTACCTTCATTTTAATCCGGTGGCACGGGGATACGTTGACAGGCCTGAGCATTGGCGTTATTCGTCTGCACGGAACTTCGTCGGTGCGGACGAGATTGTTTTGGAAGTTGATCCATTGCCGGTGTAGGTGCGAAGCGCAGCTTCGCCGGCAAGGGGTTCCCAAGTGCAACTTGGGAACCAGAATTGGAAAAGCGCACCAATTTGTCA
>CAYQOI010000338.1:0-2061 GCA_964419085.1 uncultured Cytophagia bacterium
GCAAGCGTTCCGGCAAAGTCGCGAAAGATTACGCCAAAATCGGGGGCGGCTCACCACTGACCCGATTGACCCGCGAGCAAGCCGAGCGTTTAGAGGACGAATTGAACCGGACATTCGGCCACCCCTCCGGCGTGACTTTCCGCGTCTACATCGCGATGCGGTACTGGAAGCCGAGCTCGGAGGAGACCGCAGCGTTGATGGCAAAAGATAACGTAGATAAGGTCGTGCTCCTCCCCCTTTACCCGCACTACTCCAAAACCACCACCGGTTCCTCGTTGAGTTACTGGTGGATGCTGGAACAGCGCGGTGAGATTCCCACATGGCCCACCGCCACCGTGCTGGAGTACGCCGCACATCCCAAATTCGTGCAGGCCATCAGCGACCGCATCGACGAGGGACTGCAGCGCTTCCCGGAAAGTGTGCGCGATCGCGTCCACCTGCTGTTCAGTGCCCACGGCACGCCGCTGGTGGAGATGAAAAAACGCCGGGACCCGTACTGCTGTCTCATTCACTCCACCGTGGAGCAGGTGATGAGGCTGCGAAAAAGGGACCGGCCCTTTCACGTGGCCTTCCAAAGCAAGGTGGGACCGGCCGAATGGCTCACGCCCAGCACGCCGGACAAGCTCAAAGAACTCGCCGAAAGCGGAGAAACCGCGGTCTTGGTCGTTCCCGTCGCGTTCGTGACCGACCACATCGAAACCCTCTACGAGCTCGACATCTTGATCCGGGGACAGGCCAAAGAAGCCGGCATCCAACATTACGAAGTCACCAGCGGATTGAATTCGCACCCGCTGTTCATCGAAGCCCTCGCGGAAACGGTTGTCTCCCAGGTGAGCTTGCCCAAGAGCGACAAAACCGGGGGCACGCGGCGATGGCTTCCTATTCGTGACCTGCCCAAGTACGCGGCGGAAGAGCGAGAAACCCGCTGCCACCAATGTGAGTTTATCGCTGAAGCCGTTTGTTGGGAACACACGCCGGTGGAGGCCGAAACGCATGGCTCGTGAGCTGCGAAAAGACGCGGTGGTGATCGGTGCGGGCATTTCGGGCCTGGCCACGGCCTATCGATTGCAGAAATTCGGGCTGGATGTGCTGGTGCTCGAAAAGAGTTCGCGTGTGGGCGGCGCGATTCACACCGAGGAATTGGATGGCTTTCTGGTGGATTACGGTCCCAACAGCACGTTGGACACCTCCCCGAAAATCCGCGGCTTCATCGAGGAAATCGGCCTGGGGAGCGACCGAATCATCGCCAACACCAGCGCCAGTCGACGCTACATTCTGAAGCACGGCGAGCTGCTGCCGCTGCCCATGAGTCCGCCGCAGTTCCTGGGATCGCGGCTTTTCTCGCTCCGGGCGAAATTGCGATTGGTGCGGGAGCCGTTCGTTTCCCCCGCGGCCCCGGACAAGGAGGAAACCATCGCCGAATTTGTGGAACGCCGTCTGGGCCGCGAGTTTCTGGACTACGCCATCAATCCGTTTGTTGCGGGCGTGTATGCCGGAGACCCCAAACGGTTGAGCGTGCGCAGCGCGGTGGCAAAAGTCTATGCGTTGGAAAAAAACTACGGCAGTTTGATCATGGGGATGATCAGAGGGGCCAAAGAGCGCAAAAAACGGGCGGAAACGGACAAGACCAGAGCCGCGCTTTTCTCTTTTCGCAAGGGTATGGGCCAGCTAAGCGCGGCGCTGCAATCCATTCTGCATACGCGAATCCACACGCTGGCCGAGTTGCACAGCATCGAGTCGGCAGACCGGCGGGAAACCGGCTACCGCGTCCGCTACACACGCGACGGCAAGCCGACCAGCGTTGCGACGAAATCCCTGATCTTCACCGCGCCGGCGTATGTCACGGCAACCTATGTGAAGCCTTTCGACGCGACCCTGGCCAGGACGCTGGAGGAAATCGTCTACGCCGCGGTAGCGGTGGTCTTCTTGGGGTTTCGGAGACCGCCTGAGTGCCGCGCGCTGGACGGATTCGGCTTTCTGGTGCCGGAAGTGGAGAATCGCAAAATCCTCGGCACCATCTGGAGCTCGACCATATTCCCCGGGCGGGCCCCGGAAGGGCAC
>CAYQOI010000338.1:2071-4644 GCA_964419085.1 uncultured Cytophagia bacterium
CGGGCGCCGGAAAACGGGGCGGCTTTGACGACGTTTGTCGGGGGGCGACGGCAACCGGAGCTGGTCCACCTGGACGACCGCGAGCTCACGGAACTGGTGCTGAGCGAGTTGGGCGAGATCATGGGCCTCAAAGCCAGGCCGGATGTCGTCAGAATCAAGCGCTGGCCCAGCGCCATCCCACAATACGAATTGGGACACAAAGGCCGCACAGACGCCATCGAGAAATTCGAAGCGCAACATCCTGGATTCTTCATCTCCGGCAACTTTCGCAACGGCATCTCGGTCGGGGATTGTATCGTGCAGTCGGAAACCGTGGCGGACAACGTGCGGCGGTATTGCACGCGGCACGCTTCATCAGAAGTGGCGGAAGAGAGCAAAGTTTAAAAGCTAAGGGTGAAACCATGTTTAAACCACGTCTTCGTCCCCGTCGACTTCGGGGAACGCCGGAAATCCGGCGCATGGTGCGGGAGACGCAGTTGTCGCCCGACGATCTCATCTATCCTCTGTTTGTGACCCATGAAAAAGAGGCGAGAAAGCCCATCCCCTCCATGCCCGGCCAGTACCAGCTTTCCATCGAGAATCTGGTAAAAGAGGCAGAGGAAACCAGATCCCTGGGAATTCCCGCCGTGATCTTGTTTGGCATCCCGGAGATGAAGGATGCGGTGGGGTCGGATTCTTATGACGATGACGGCATCATCCAGCGGGCGCTGCGGGCGTTGAAAGAAACGGTCTCCGGACTGCTGATCATCACCGATGTCTGCTTTTGTGAGTACACCGACCACGGTCATTGCGGCGTGATCAAAGACAACGACGTGGACAACGATGCTACGCTCGAGTTGCTGGCCCGGCAGGCGGTGTCACATGCCAAGGCCGGCGCGGACATGGTGGCGCCTTCCGGCATGATCGACGGCATGGTGGGGGCCATCCGAGCCGGCCTGGACGAAGCGGGCTTCCAGAAGGTCCCAATCTTGAGCTACGCGGTCAAGTACGCCTCCAGTTTCTACGGACCGTTTCGCGATGCCGCAGAGTCCGCGCCGAAGTTCGGTGACCGCCGCACGCAGCAGATGGATCCGGCAAACGTCAGAGAGGCGCTGCGGGAAGCGGAGCTGGATGTACAGGAAGGGGCTGACCTTTTGATGGTCAAACCGGCGCTAGCCTTTCTGGATGTCATTCGCCGGGTCAAAGAGCGGTTTGCCCTGCCGCTGGCCGCGTACAACGTCAGCGGCGAGTATGCCATGGTGAAGGCCGCGGCGCAGAACGGATGGATCGACGAAAAGGCCATCACGCTGGAAATCCTGACGTCCATCAAACGCGCGGGCGCGGATCTGATTTTGACCTATCACGCCAAAGATGTGGCGAAATGGCTGGGCTGAGTCTTGTGCAAATCATCGAGGAGAGCAATTGAAAACCGATAAATCCGAACAGTTGTTCAATCAGGCTCGCGGCGTGCTGCCCGGCGGCGTGAACAGTCCGGTGCGGGCATTCAAGGCGGTGGGTGGAACCCCGCGGTTCATTTCCCGCGCCGAGGGCGCCTACCTGTACGACGCGGATGGCAACCGCTACGTGGATTACGTGTGCTCCTGGGGTCCGATGATTCTGGGCCACGCGCATCCCTCGGTCGCAGAAGCGGTGCAACGGGCCGTGGAAAGAGGCACAAGCTACGGTACGCCCACCGAAGTGGAGGTGAGACTGGCCGAAATGGTGGTGGAGGCGCTCCCTTCGGTGGACATGGTGCGCTTCGTGAATTCGGGAACCGAAGCCACCATGAGCGCGCTGCGTCTGGCGCGAGCCTTTACCGGACGCGACAAGATCATCAAGTTCGAGGGCTGCTACCACGGCCACGCCGACATGCTGCTGGTGAAAGCCGGCTCTGGTGTCACCACCCTCGGCCTGCCCGATAGTCCCGGCGTCCCGGCCGCCACCGTGGCGGAAACGCTGGTTGCGCGATACAACGATCTCGATTCCGTGCGGCAGCTCTACGAGCGGTTCCCTGCAGAAATCGCCGCGATCATCGTAGAGCCGGTGGCCGGAAACATGGGGGTCGTGCCGCCACAACCGGGGTTCCTCGAAGGCTTGCGAGACCTCACCCGCGCCAACGATTCCTTGCTGATTTTCGATGAAATCATCACCGGCTTTCGCGTGGCGTTCGGCGGCGCGCAGTCGCTCTTCGGGGTCATGCCGGACCTCACCTGCCTGGGCAAGATCATCGGCGGCGGGTTTCCGGTGGGCGCGTATGGCGGCCGGAGAGAGATCATGGAGCTCGTAGCCCCCGTTGGCCCGGTGTATCAGGCCGGCACCCTTTCCGGGAATCCCGTGGCCATGACCGCGGGGCTGGAAACCCTCAAGATTCTGAAAAAACCGGAGACGTATGGCCGTTTAGACACACTTGCACAGCTCCTCGCAGACGGATTCAAGAACGCTGCCGAAAACGCCGGAGTCCCGGTTTTCCAGACGCGAGTGGGCTCCATGTTGGGACTGTTTTTCACCCAGGCAAGCGTCTCCGATTTCGACTCGGCCAAAACCGCGGACGTGGAGCGCTACGCGAGATTCTTCCACGAAATGTTGGAAAAGGG
>CAYQOI010000339.1:0-4622 GCA_964419085.1 uncultured Cytophagia bacterium
CCCACAGGGTGTTCAGCGCCAGTCGCAGGTCAACCCCCTCCTGCCCTGCCCAGACCGGCGGAGCAACCGAAAGCAAAACGACAACCAGAGCAAGCGTTCGTCTCTTCATCGCCTCCTCATCTCGGTGAAAGTTTTGTCAGAACCATTTGCGCAACAAGTACAGCAAGACTGGACAAAATGCGTAAATAAAATTGGTCAATTGTATAAATCTTTTTTACAAATGTCAAGATATTTGTTATTTATTTAACAAAAATGCATCATTTATCTTATTTAATTGCATCGTTCCCATCATCGGCACGGATCAGCAAAACCTTTATTTTGTTGAACATAAAGTTCTTGTAACCTCGCGCATTCGGTCAACGAGCTTAAAGAAAATAATCATTGACTTTGACGGGAACGTCCGCTATATTAGCCAAAAGCAGAATTGCTCAAACGCACGTCGACCTTCTCCAGACGATTCGCCACTTCCCATTCGATCTTTCCCGTCTGTTGAGCTGATTTCTCTTTCGAGCAGTCTCGTCCCGACCATCGGCAGGGTCTACCGGATGTAACCAACTGCCTTCGGCGTAGCGCGCGTAAAAGTGAATAAACGTTAATCTATAACCAGCAAAGGAGGAGAAAACAGCATCATCGGGGGTTAATTGCATTCATTTTAATCATTTAAGAGGAGAATTCCCATGCGAACAATCCAAATGACTTTGGTTTTGATAGCCACCCTTCTCGCCAGCGCGTTCGTGGTTTCCGCGCAGAACGGCGAATCACAAGGGCAGCTCTTTCTGGTCCACGAGGACGTGGTCAAACCATCCATGGTGGGACAGTACGAGAAAGCGGTAAAGGGCTTCATCTCCAACCTCTCTGAGCACGGCATCACCGACATGACGTTTGTCGCCGCGATGACCAACGACCTGCACTATTTGTACGTCTCGGAGATCGAAAACATGGCGGAGTTGGACAAGAATCCGGAAGAAAAGATGGCCGCGAAGATGGGGAAGGAAGCCTTTCAGGCGGTGATCGACGCTTTCGATGGCTGCTACGATTACCACAAGGTCTTTGTGGCTCGCCGCGCGGATGATCTCTCCTACTGGCCGGAAAGTAACAAGGCCAGCGCCGCGGAAAACAAATACCGCCGTTGGAGCTTCTATCATATTCAGCCAGGCCAGGAACAAGAGATCGAAGCCATCGCCAAAGAGTGGGTCGAGCTGTTCAAGGAAAAGAACATTCCCACGGGCTATAACCTCTACGTCGGCGGCCTGGGCACAGAAATGCCGCTCTACGTCGTGGTGGAAAGTGCGAAAGACGCCGCGGATTTCCAGGCCCAATCAGCCAAGATCAATGAATTGCTCGGCGATTCGGCAAAAGACCTCAACGCTCGCACCATGGCACTGGTGCGCAAAATGGAGTTCAAAGACGGCTGGATCCGTCCGGATCTGTCCTACACGCCCGAAGCCGGAGAGATGACCGCGAAGTAAGTCTGACAGTCAACCACTGGGAAAAGCCGGAGGCGGGAGCAACGGATGCCCGCTCCCGCTCTCCGGCTGCATTCCCATCAGGACACTCCAGACCTGAAAAAACGCTGGATATCGCATTTTTCCCTTGCCTACCCAAAACTCTTGCTCTACGATAAAAATCCTTGACTGCCACTCCTCCGCGGGTTAATTTTCGCTAAAACATCGCCATTCACCGACCTTTTCCTGCCGTTCGTCGATTTGGTGTACCATCAGCGCGGCCTGTTTCGTATCTTTTGACCGAAATGGAAAGGATCGAAGGAGGCCGCGGATGAAGGCAGGAAAAGTCCTGACAACCATTACAGGCGCGCTGAAAAACCGAGAGCTTTTCTGGGTGGCGCTCCTGGTCGTACTCAGCGCGCTGATTCAAGTGGGGGAAAACGGTGCGCTCGCCTTCGAGAACTTGGACCGTCTGCTGCCGGAGATGGCGAAACGCGTGGTTGACACGCTCGAAATGGTACTACAGCAGGTTTTTCAGTAAATCAGCGAGGAGAGATACGATGGAAAACGGTAAACCTCAGCATGCCGCCAACACGCTGGTTGCCCTGGCTTTGATCCTCGTCGGCGTGTTGTTTCTGCTGAACAACTTTGACGTCCTCGACCTGGGAGGTCTGTGGCGCTTGTGGCCTCTGCTGCTCATTCTCATGGGCATCCACAAGCTTACCGGCTCGGGCGAACACCGGAGGGGGGGCTCCGGACCCATCTTGATCGCCGTGGGATTCGTTTTTTTGCTGACCAACTTCCACATCGTGGATTGGGACACCATCTGGCGTTTCTGGCCGGTGGCCCTCATCGTCATCGGCATCTCCATCATCCTGCGGCGACGAAAGATGTTTGATGACGCGCAGAAGACAGAGACATTCTCAGACGACCGCATCGATGTGGTGGCCATTTTTGGCGGACATGAGCGAAAGGTCCTTTCTGACAACTTTCGGGGCGGGACGGTGACCTCAATCTTCGGTGGCTCCAAACTGGATTTTCGGCAAGCGAAATTGTCCGCCGGTAAAAACGTCCTGGATGTCCTGGCCTTGTTCGGCGGCACCGAACTTCTCGTCCCCGACGACTGGCGAGTGGTGATCAAGGGGTTGCCGCTTTTCGGCGGCTTTGAAGACTCCAGGCAGAAGATAGCGGATCCGGACGCGCCCGACGACCGGACATTGCTCGTCACGGGTCTGGCGATGTTCGGGGGGCTCCACATCAAGAGCGCCTGACAGGTGTTCTCCGGGGCATGTCGCATCCGCTCTTAAAACCGCGTTCAAACCTGTACCTCTATTTCGGGCTCTGGTTGTTGATCGCGCTCCTGCATGCGCTGGTTCTCTCCGTCAATCAACACCTGACGCTGCAAGCAGCGGTTGCGGACAGCGTAGTCTTCAATCTCGTGTACTCGGCCTTCGGGGTCAGCTTTTGGTACACCTGCAGGTACAATTCCCTGCAACGCGAGCTCCTGTGGAAAACCGTGCCCGCACACCTGCTCGCCGCGTTGGTAGCCGCGTTCCTTTGGGTCACGCTCTCCACCGCGGTCCTCAGGGCTTTGATGGACGGAAACATGGCATATCTGGACTTTCTCAATACCTCGCGGTGGTGGCGGGTTCCCATCGGCCTCCTGTTTTACCTGGTCATCATCGCTTTCTACTACGTCTACATCTATTCGGTGAATCTCAGCGAGCAATCCCTGAGAGAGGCCCGGCTGCGCACGCTGATCACGGAAGCAGAACTGAAATCGCTGAAATTCCAGATCAACCCCCATTTTCTGTTCAACGCACTCAACTCCATCAATGCGCTCACCATGACCGATCCCGCTCGCGCCGGCGAAATGACGCAGAAGCTCGGAGGTTACCTGCGCCACACCATCGCAAAGAATGAGAAACAGCGAATTCCCTTGCGCGAGGAACTGGAGTCTGTCAGGCTTTACCTGGAAATCGAGGCCGTCCGTTTCGCCGACAAATTTACCTTCGTCGAAGACGTGCCTGCGGGGTGCCTGGACCTCCAGGTTCCCAGCATGCTGCTCCAGCCCCTGTTCGAGAACGCGATCAAGCATGGGGTTTACGAAAGCCTGGAACCGGTCCGAATCAATCTCACATGCGCGCAGCAACGCGACAGGCTGAAACTTTCTGTACAAAACGACTTTGACCCGCAGGCCGTCCGCAGAAAAGGTGAAGGGATCGGCCTGAAAAATATTCAGAAAAGGCTGGAGATGATGTACGGCCAACGCGCCTTGATGCGATTTGGGCCAGACGGCCGCATCTTCAAAGTGGACATCGAACTTCCCGCGGAGGTTGACTAAACCATGCCAAAGAAATACACAGTCGTAATCATCGATGATGAAGCCCTGGGGCGCCAGGTCATCAAAACCTATCTGGCGGACTTCCCGGACTTCGAAATCAAGGCCGAATGTGGAGACGGTTTTGAGGGACTGAAGGCCATCCAGGAGTTCAAACCGGACATCGTTTTTCTGGACATTCAAATGCCCAAGATCAACGGCTTCGAAATGCTGGAGGTCCTGGACAACCCGCCCGCCATCGTGTTCAGCACCGCGTACGAAGAATACGCGCTGAAGGCGTTCGAGGCCAGCGCCGCGGACTATCTCTTAAAGCCTTACTCCAAAGCGCGTTTCGCAGAGGCGCTGAACCGGGCTCTCCTGTTCGTAAAAGAGCGAGGCGCACAGAAGCAGGTCCTCTCCGCGTTGGTGCAGCACCGCCAGCAGCAGATAGAAACGCTGGAGCGCATCGTGGTCAAAGCGGGAAGCAGCATTCTCATCATCCCCACCGGGACCGTGCTCTATCTCGAAGCCCAGGACGATTACGTGATGTTGCACACCAAGGACGGTAAGTTTCTGAAGCAGCAGACCATGAAATTCTTCGAGCAGCATCTGGACACTCGGGAGTTTGTCCGCATCCACCGTTCCTACATCGTCAGGGTTTCCATGATCAAGGAAATCCAGCCTCTCAGCAAAGACGCCCACCGCGTCCTGCTCAAGAACGGGCAGACGCTTCCCGTCAGCCGCCGCGGCCTGACCAAACTGAAGCAATTGCTCAATTAGACTTGCACTTTTCCCGCAAATCTGTTATTTTCTTCGCACCGTTCCAAGCGTAAATGATTCACCAATTACGACTGACC
>CAYQOI010000340.1:0-4619 GCA_964419085.1 uncultured Cytophagia bacterium
GTCCGAGTTCAGCAGGGACGAGCTGCGCGGCGGACCCGAGTCCGTTTTTCCGCTGTCGTTGCGACCCGGTTTCTCTTCCCGCCACGGATTTGACAAAATTGAGACTTGAATGTTAGCCGGAATTTCTCTATACTGATTTGAGAGATGGTACCGTGCAGGTCATCACACTTTTGACGGATTTTGGGTTGCGCGACGGCTTCGTTGGCATCATGAAAGGCGTCATGCTGGGCATCTGCCCGCGGGCGCGCATCGTGGATATCAGCCACGACATCGCGCCCCAGGATGTCGAGGCCGCCGCGTTTGTGCTGAAAAACAGCTTCGCATTCTTCCCGAAAGGGACCGTGCACACGGTGGTGGTGGACCCGGGCGTGGGCAGCCAACGGAGGGTTCTGGGGGTGGCAGCAGCAGGCCACATTTTTTTGGCGCCGGACAACGGCGTGCTGAAGTACATTTTTGCGGAACAGGAAGCTGAATCGGTGGTAGAAGTGAAAAACGCGCAGTACTTCTTGCCGGAAGTGAGTCAGACCTTTCACGGCCGCGACATTTTCGCGCCGGTTGCCGCGCACCTGGCGAAAGGTCTGGCGCTCGGCAAACTCGGCCCGGAGATTCGAGACTACCAGCGGGGCCGCCTGCCCGTGCTGGAGGTGGACGAGCAGGGGGTTCGCGGTGAGGTGGTGTACATCGACCGATTCGGCAATCTTATCTCGAATATTCCGGCTACCGATCTGGCGGGGCTTTCCGGACCGGACCTAAGGATCGACGTCGCGGGCCGTTCCATCCGGGGTCTGTCCACATGCTACGCGGAGGCCGCGGCCGGCAAGTTGCTGGCGCTGGTGGGAAGCTCGGGTTTTCTCGAGATCGCGGTAAACGGTGGAAATGCTCGTCAAACCCTCCGGTGCGAGGTGGGCGCGAGCGTGCGAGTGCGTTTTGCGAAGCAGCAAACCAGGAAGAACTGATGAACGACCGTTACGATGAATACAACTTTCCGCCGCCTGAACCCCTCTATCGGCCCAGGGGGGCGAAACTGTTTGATAAGCTGCGCAGCGACCGCCCACGGCTCAACGCGATTCTATTTGTTGCCACTTACCTGACGACCTTCATCACCGGGTGGCTCTTCAACGGCTCGTGGATGGAAGGGCTGTGGCACAGCACTGCGATCATTTCCATCCTGCTGGCACACGAGATGGGGCACTACTTGATGTGCCGCAAGTACGGCATCCAGGCGACCCTGCCGTTTTTCATCCCCTCGCCGTTCATCGGGCTCAACCCGTTCGGCACGTTTGGCGCGGTGATCCGAATGGAGTCCACCATTCCCAGCCGCAAAGCCCTGTTCGACGTTGCGGTTGCCGGACCGTTGGCGGGTCTGGCGCTCACCATTCCGGCCATCTATTTCGGTGTGCAACTCTCGCAGATCGTGGATGCGACCGCGCGGAGCGAAGGCACGATGTATCTGGGCGAATCGTTCTTGTTCACCCAGCTTTCTAATCTGGCCATCGGAAAACTGCCTGAAACAAAAGATGTCATGCTTCATCCGCTGGCTTACGCCGGCTGGGCGGGGCTGTTCGTGACCGCGCTCAATCTGCTCCCCATCGGCCAGCTCGACGGCGGGCATGTGGTGTACGCGCTGTTCGGCCGCCGCCACAGTTGGATCGCGATGGTGGCCCTGGTGGGCTTCGGTGGAATCACCGTGTTTCTGTACCGCGGGTGGATTCTGCTGCTCCTGCTGCTCATCTGGTTTGGGCACAAACATCCGCCCACCATGGATGAAAGGCCTCTGGACGCCGGCCGAATCGCCATCGGTCTCTTCACCCTGGCCATCTTTTTTCTGTCATTCACCCCTGAGCCGTTCAAGTTCTAAACTTTAGGCACGGAGTTGCCGGGAGCGTTTTATGCAGTTTGAGTACCCAACCCATCTGGATTTGGCCCGTATCCCGACCCCCATCGAGAAACTGGCGCGGTTGTCCAAGCATTTGGAAGGGCCGCAGATCTTGATCAAGCGAGACGACCTGACAGGCGTGGCGCTCAGCGGCAACAAAGTTCGCAAGCTGGAGTTTCTCCTCGCGGACGCGCTAGGGCAAGGGTGTGATTGCGTCATCACCTGCGGCGGGCCGCAATCCAACCACGCCCGGGCCACCGCGGTGGCCGCGGCCAAATTGGGCTTGAAGAGTCACCTGGTACTGCGCAACAGCGTGGCCGCGCAAATGGAAGGAAATGCTTTTCTCAGCCGGTTGGTGGGTGCGGAAGTGACCAACGTGAGCGCGGAGGAATATATGCGCATCGATGAAGTGATGCAAAGGATCGCGGATGAGGCCAGGGAGCAGGGGCACAAGCCGTACGTGATCCCGGAGGGGGGCTCCAACGAACTCGGTGTGTTGGGATACGTGAAGGCGGTGGAGGAAACCCTTGCCCAGTTGAAACGCTCCAAAACGAAAGTCCACCACGTGTTCGTTGCCGTCGGCAGCGGAGGAACCTACGCCGGCCTGCTTCTGGGCAAGCATCTTTTCGATTTTTCTGCGGAAATCCATGGCATAAACGTCTGCGACAGCGCGTCTTATTTCGAAGACCGCATTCTCCGTCTGCTCAAAGAGACCAAAAAGCGCTTTGGCCTCGAGGTGAGCTTCACCAAAAAGGACTTGCATATCCTCGACGGCTATGTGGGGAAGGGGTACGGGCTGAGCAGTCAGGAGGAGATCGACTTGATCAAGACCATTGCGCGCACGGAAGGCGTGGTCCTCGACCCGGTCTACACCGGCAAGGCCATGCTGGGAATGGTGGACCAGATCCGGCAAGGGCGGTTCAAAGCAGGGGAAACGCTGCTTTTCTTCCACACCGGCGGCATTTACGGACTTTTTCCAAAACGGTCGCTGTTTTTCTAAACGGCTTACTCACAGCAGCAACCGCCCGCCGTCCACCGGAATGACCGCGCCGGTGATGTAGTCGCTTCCCTGCAGCAAAAAGAGAACGGTGTTCACCACGTCCTCGGGTGAGCCGATCTTTTTGAGCAGCGTTTTTTCCCGAATCTCTCGCGTGTACTCTTCCGACGCGCCTTCGCTCATCAAAACCGTGCCGGAGGCGATCGCGTTCACCTGAATGTCCGGAGCCAGCGCTTTGGCCAGTCCCCTGGTGAGCGAGATCAAGCCCGCTTTGGAGACGCTGTACGGAATGAAGCCCGGCCAAGGATTGATTCCCGCCACGTCAGCGATGTTGACGATCTTCCCCGATCCTTGTTTTTTCATAACCTGAGCTGCGAATTGTGAGCAGAAGAACGGGGCTTTGAGATTGATGCCCAGCAAGTCGTCCCACTGCTGCTCCGTGGTCTCGCCCAGCGGCGTGCGAAAGTAGATAGCCGCGTTGTTGATGAGCACGTCGATGCGACCGAAATGCGCGACGCAACCGTCGACGACCGCCTTGATGTCCGCGACTCGCCGGAAGTCCCCTTGCAGCAAGACACCCTCGCTGCCCAGTGCCCGGACTTCCTCCAGTGTAGCCTTGGCGTGCTGTTTCGTACGATGGTAGTGCAGCCCGAGCCTGGCGCCCTGAGCGGCGAGACCCAGCGCGATGGCTTTGCCCACCCGATGGGCGCCACCGGTGACCAGGCAGACTTTCTTTTCGAGTTTCACGGGACGTTACCTGTGGTGAAAATGGGATGGGCCGCGGTCTCGGTTGCCGTCCTCCAAAGCGGTGGCGGCCGGAGCGTGCCAGGGCCGTATGGTCAGGTCAGCCCGTTAGTGCGGAGACTCTCGCCCAGCGCGTACTCGATTTCCAGCGCGTTGTTTTTCAAACGGTCTTTCAGATCCTTGCGATCGTCGATGCTGATGTTGGTGACCACGCGCTCCGCGAAGTTCTTGACCTCGTCGTGGCATTTCTTGACCAGCGCGATAACCTCGTCCCACTCCCCTTCGATGATCATGCCCATAGAGGTGAGTTGATAGTTCAGTTCGCTCTTGTGAACGATTCGCGCTGCCTTGGCCAGCAGCTCCTTGGTTTCTTCGCCGGTCCCCACGGGCACAATGCTTACTTGAGCTAACATGCGATTCTTTCAGTTTTAAGTTCCAGAATAACTGCGCCTTGGACGGTTCAAATATATCAAGTTTGGCGTAAATGTCAAGGCGAAAGTTGGTGGGCTGACTTTCGCCTTGATTCATTTGGGGGATGTTTTTATATTGAGACGTTTTGTGGGAAGGCGTTTGCGTGTCATCCTACCGAACCTGGGGGAAGGTTTGCGAACGAAGCCTTCGGAGTTTTCGTCGTTTTTTGGTCAGGGGGAAGAACAGGAAGATTTTCTCGATGAAAGCCCTCGTTCTCGAAGATGAGCTGCGGCTCAAAGAGCTCCCCCGGCCGGTGCCCGGCCATGGGGATGCCTTGCTCCGTGTGAGAATGGCAGGAATCTGTAACACCGACCTGGAGATCGTCAAGGGGTATATGGGGTTCAAGGGTGTGCTGGGTCACGAGTTTGTGGGGCAGGTGGTCGAGGCCGACGAGGCAGAGTGGGTCGGTGAGCGGGTTTGTGGCGAGATTAACTTTGGGTGCGGTGAGTGCGACTACTGCGCTCGCGGCCTGTCGCGGCACTGCCCGAATCGCACGGTTTTGGGCATCCTGAACCAGAACGGTGCGTTCGC
>CAYQOI010000341.1:0-4611 GCA_964419085.1 uncultured Cytophagia bacterium
CTGAAGATTTGAGCCGGCAGGCCTTTCGCCTCCGAAAACAGGTCTTCGGCGACGAAATCAGCTTTTATGCGCCCGGTCTCAAACGCTTCAGTACCGAGGAGTTCCAGCAAAAGCGCCCCCGCGCGTTTTTGCCCATCAGCTTGACCGGCAGTGCCTGTGTGTTGCAGTGTGACCACTGTGCGGCCAAGATTCTGGATCCCATGATTCCGCTGCGTCCCGTGGAGGGACTCTTCCACCTGTGCAAGCGTCTGGCGGACTCCGGCACCGAGGGGGTGCTCATCAGCGGTGGGTCGGGGATTTCCGGCGCGGTGCCGCTGCAGAAGCATGTGGAGGACCTGGCACGGGTGAAGCGGGAGCTGGGGCTGCGGGTGCTGGTGCACTGCGGTCTGGTCTCGGAGCGAACCTGCGCGGACTTGCGGCGCGCCGGCGTAGACGGCGTCATGATCGACATCATCGGCGCGGATGAAACCATCCGCGAGGTCTACCACCTGGATGCCACGGTGGAAGACTTCAACCGTTCCCTGGAACTGCTGCACAAGTACGGCCACAGCGTTCGCCCGCACATCATCATGGGGCTGCACTACGGCCGCTTCCTGGGCGAAGATGTGGCGTTGGAGATGATCGCCAACTATCCGGTGCATGCGCTGGTGCTGGTGGTGCTCACGCCGATGGTGGGCACCAGGATGCAGAACGTGCCGCCCCCGGAGGTTCCGGTTCTGGAGGCCTTCATCCGGAAAGCGCGGTTGCGCGTGCCGGAGACCCTGCTCATGCTGGGCTGCGCCAGGCCGCCGGGCAGACACAAAGAAGCCCTGGACAAAGTGGCGGTGGACAATGGCATAAACGGCATCGCCTACCCCGCGGAGGGGATCGTGTCCTACGCGCGGTCGCGGGGTTTGAAACCGAGTTTCTTCGAAAACGCTTGTTCCTGCGGATGTTGACCCCGAAACTGAGATACGTGGTTGAAGACGGCGTCAGCGCCGATTACGGGCTCGCTGCAGACGAGTTTCTGATGCGGGCCGGTTCCATGCGGGCGGCTGAGCCGGAATCCACTCTGCGTTTGTACACCTACCGCTCGCACTGCGCGCTGGTGGGCCGCTTTCAAAACATCGAAGCCGAGCTGGACCTGGACGCGTGCAGGGAGCTCGATGTGCAGGTGAGCCGCCGCCCCACCGGTGGCGGCGCCATCTTGATGGGCGCAGACCAACTCGGTTTGTGTTTCACCGCCCCCGCGATTCTGGACGGGAAGACGGTGAAGCCCATCGACGTGTACCGCAAGCTGTCGCAGCCGGTTGTGCGCGTTCTGGCGAAACTCGGCATTCAGGCGAGCTTTCGACCCAAAAACGATCTCGAGGTGAACGGCAAGAAGATCGCCGGGCTGGGTGTGTACTACGACTCGCACGGCGCACTGCTTTTCCACACGAGCTTGCTGGTGGACCTGGACGTCTCGCTGATGCTACGGGTTTTGCGTATTCCCGCGGAGAAGATCGCGGACAAAGCCGACGTGCGATCTGTGGCGCAGAGAGTCACTACCGTGCGGCGGGAGGCGGGGCGAAATCTCTCGGTAGAGGAAATCCGGGAGGCTATCAAGGAGCAGTTCGAAGTCCTGTTCGATGCCCGGTTTCCTCACCGGCCGTTTACGCGAGCAGAACGCCGCAGTGTGGAGGAGCTCGCGGGGCAAAAGTACCGGAACGACGCCTGGATTTTCCAACGCAGTCCGCTGGCCGACATGACGGGTATGAGCTTGACCAAAACTGCGGCCGGTCTCCTCAGAACGTATATCGCACTGAAGGGCCAGGTGATCAAGAGTTTGCTGGTGACCGGAGACTTTTTTCAGGATGCGGACGTGATTCAGAGGATCGAGGCGAGCTTGAAATGGAACGCATTCGACAAGGAAACCATCCGGGAGGTCGTGCAGCGCGCGTTTTCCCACGAAGGCGTGCCGGATACCGGCTTGCTCGGCGAGGACGTGGTTACGGCCATCTGGAAGGCCGGTCTCAACGCCCGCGCCAAGAATCGCTTGACCAACAAAGGATCGTGCTACTACCCGTTGTCCAGGACACCCGTAGAAATCTGATTAAACAGGAAGGATAGAATGGGAACCGCGATTGACAGTCCCCTGAGTGTGATTTCTGATGCCCAACCGTCTCGACCCGAAAGTCCTATGGTGAGCCCGGATTTTGTTCGACTCAGCGGCGCCAGCGCCATCGCGTTGCGGCTCCGTTCCGGCCGGTTTAGCCGGAAGTTCGACTTCGGGGGCATCAACCTGCTGTTGAACTACGAGGATGGCTGCTACTCCGACTGCGCCTACTGCGGCCTGGCCCGCACCCGTCCCGGCAACTATGAGGACAAGTCGTTCATCCGTGTGGATTGGCCGTTGCTGGAAACGGATTTAGTGGTGGAACGCATGGCACGGTACCACGACAAACTGACGCGCCTGTGCGTTTCCATGGTTACCCACGGCCACGCGTACCGGGATACGGTAGACATCATCGAACGGATCGTCGCCCGGGTGCGCACGCCGCTCTCCATTCTGGTGGCCCCTCCCACGCTGAACCGCGATCGCCTGAAGGTGTTCAAGGAACTCGGTGTGGATATGATCGGCGTCGGCCTGGACGCGGTGACCGAAGAGGTCTTCTTCCGACGTCGCACGAATGTGCCCAACGGCGGTTTACAGTGGGACAACTACTGGGAGATCATCGAGGGCTCCCGGGAGATTTTCGGTCCCTGGAAAGTCAACTGCCACACGCTGGTGGGATTGGGAGAAAGCGACCGGGATCTGGTGGAGCTCTTTTATGACCTCAAGCGCAGGCAGATCTTCGCGTATTTGTTTTGCTTCAACCCCGAACCGGACTCCCGCATGGCCGAACATCCCAAATCCAGCCTCACGCGCTGGCGGCGCATTCAACTGGTGAAATGCTTGATCGAGGAACACGACCTGCCGCGCGAGCGCGTGTCGTTCGATGACCGGGGTGCTCTTCGGCGACTCAAGGCGTCGCGGACGGAGGTGGAGCGGGTCATCGAGCAGGGCAATGCATTCATGACCAACGGGTGTCCCGGTGAAAACGGCGAGCCGGGCTGCACGCGGCCTTACGGCAGCTACCGACCCAGCGAACCGTTCCGCGATTACCCTTTTTTGCCCGACAGGCTGGACCTCCGGCAGATTCGTCAGCAGTTGAGACTCGATGAGCTTTTGCCGGTGTGAACGTGCTGGTGTTTAGGTAGAGAATCATGGCCGCTGGACTGAAGACATATCTGCAAGATCCGTTTCTGAAACGGTTGTACACGGAAATTCGTGCGGCCGGTCCGCTGCGGTCCATTTCGGTGGACCTGACCCACGTTTGCAACTTGCGCTGCTCGGGCTGCTACTATTTCGCCGAGGGCATGGATCGCTACGCCTCCCCGGAGGATGAAGCGGAATTCGAGGCTTTTGTGGAACGGGAAAAGGCCCGGGGCACCAACTTCGTCACTATCGTGGGCGGCGAACCCACGCTGGTTTTGCAACGGGTCAAGGTCATTTACGACAGCTTCTGGATGAATGTCGCCACCAACGGCCTGGTGAAGATTCCTTATCAAGGTTTCGAGAAGATGCCCATCGGCGTGTCGGTTTGGGGAGACCACGAAACCGACAGACGGCTGCGGGCCGGGGGAAAGATCGATCTGTTCCGGCGGGCGCTGGACAACTACCGCGACGACCCGCGCGTTTTCTGGTACTACACCGTGACGCCCGGCCACGCGCACGAGGTAGAGCGCGTGGTGCAACAGTGCGTGGAAAACGGCAACTACGTGCTCTTCAATTTCTACGGCGACCTCGAAAACCGGGGTGGTACCCTGGACCATCGGCAGGGGTTTGCCGGCGTGCGGCGAGAAATCGACCGGATGATAGAGCGCTATCCGGATCGCGTGCTCATGACTTCGTACTTCAGCCGGGTCGTGTCCACAGGCAGGCTCTACGACGAACGGTGGGGTTACGACGTCTGCACCAGCATCAGCTCGGACAATCCGGTCAACGCGCAGCGGGTCAAAAATGGGAAGCCTTACAGCCCGCACTTCCGCGCGTACAACGCGGATTTTCGCACCACTCGCCGGTGCTGTACCGGCATCGAGCGGGATTGTGACAGTTGCTTCGATGTCTGGGAACACTTCTCCTGGGTCATGCTGAACCTGAAGAAGCATCTGGGCAGCAAGCTCGAGTTCACCAACTGGCTCACCACGATGTATCTGTTTTATCTCATCAACCGCATTGTGGATTTCGAAAGTGGGATCGAGCTTTTGCCGGAAATCCATGCGCGCGTGGGGAGTCCTGCCGAGGCTAAGGACCTGCGCCTGGAAGCCGCGGCCTAATTCACGACATGGTTTGGTGGATTCAAGAGGTCGGAAAGCCGAATGGTAGGAAATCGTTTTTTTGCCGGGAAGGCGGATTTAGGAGGGAGGCGCCTTTAAAAGGGTCCAGACAGGGGTGCACCTCCCTGTCTGGATTTCTCCCGGCAAAGGGAGGTGTAAAGAGAGACTCGTGGTAAGGTGCTCTTCGCAGAGCGGGAAAAATGTTCTGATTTTGCCTCTGGTGCACCGGTCGTTTCGACTCCGCTCAGCCACCGGAGGGACCCGCTCCCG
>CAYQOI010000342.1:0-4574 GCA_964419085.1 uncultured Cytophagia bacterium
CGCGAAAAATGGTGTTGTTGCGATAAGCACACATCCCGCCTAGCCGCCCTTTTGCGCAAATAAAGCTTGCATTTTCACCTTTTATTTGTAAATTTAGAAGTCATTCGACCGGCTGGTTGGCAGCAGCACTGCCGGCCAGGCCTCTGGTTCGGCAAAGCCACCGTAGCTCAATTGGTAGAGCAGCTGATTCGTAATCAGCAGGTTTCCGGTTCAAGTCCGGTCGGTGGCTCAAGTAGTTTTATGGCAGTTACCTCCGACAAAAAATGACGTCCTCAAGAAAAGTTCTTGTTGTTCTCGCCGTACTACTTTCTCTCTCTGGAAAAACGTACGCGGGGAATCCCGTCGGGTTTGATTTTTTGCGCACGCTGGTGGGCGCGCGGCCCGCGGCCATGGCCGGCGCGTTCGTGGCCATGCCGGGGGACATTCATGATCTGGTCTACAATCCCGCGGGCCTCTCGTGGCTCCACAAACGGCACGGAACGGCCACCTATCTCAACCACCTTCTCGATTTCCAGTCCGGCTTTCTGGCATATGCCCATCCGTTCAAAAAGGAGACCGTGGCCGCAGGTTTTCAGTTTTTCGATTTCGGGCAGTTTGTGGGTAAAGACGAAAACAATGTGGAAACCGGCGAGTTTGGCGCCAACAGCCTGATCTTTTCCGTGGCCTACTCGCGTTCTGTGCTCAAAAACCTTTCGCTGGGGGCGAGCGGTAAGTTCATCCGATTTCAGATCGACAGCTTTAGCGAGACCGCGCTGGCCGCGGATTTCGGCGCGTTGTTCTCCGTACCCAGCGAGAACCTCAATGTCGGCGTGGCGGTGTTCAACGTGGGCTCCACCACCAGCGCATTCCTCACCACCAAAGACGATTTGCCCGTCAACGTGCAGGTGGGGATCTCGAAGCAATTGGAGCATCTGCCGCTTCTGGTGAGCGGCGCGCTGGTGAAATTCCGAGACGAAAGCCTCGATTTCCGAATCGGCGGGGAGTTCACGTTGACCGAACAGCTTTTCTTTCGGCTGGGGTACAACTCGGTGGGTCAGGACCAGAAGGTGAACACCGACAAGGACAAGCTGGCCGGCGTTTCCTTCGGTCTCGGGTTTAAGCTCAACACCTTCAACATCGATTACTCCTTTTCCTCCTTTGGCGAAGTGGGCTCGCTGAATCGAATTTCGCTGGTGGGCCGCTTTTAACCCCCAGTTCCTCCTTTCTTTTCTCTCACACGCTTCCCTTTTCACCTTTTCTCTCTTGCTTTTCATTTCTGAATTTGCTATTTTTCACTTTGAAAAATGCAGACAAGGTCATAAACAGCAGAGGATGCGGTGAGAACCTTCCTGTCGTTGTATTCCTGGACGATTCTTCTTCTCTATCTAACCACGTTTAGCTACTACTTTCTTTATTTCAAGCAGAAACAGGACCGGTTGGTCTCAGTGATTCGGGTCTGGCTCATCGTGGCGCTGATCGCGCACTCGGGCTACCTCGTTCTGTTAGCCATGCACCTGAATCACCTGCCCGTGGGTGACCTGTTCCAGGTGATGACCACGTCGGCGTGGTTTTTTGCCTTGGCCTATCTGGCCCTGGAGGTCAGACTGCGCGAGATGACCATGGGCGTGTTTTTCATTCCCATCGTGCTTTGTTTGCACGCCATCTCCAGCCTGTTCATCGATTTTGACAAGCCCCTGGCCGCGGTGTTGACCAACCTGCTCTTCGAGGTGCACGTCGCGATCATGATTTCCGCGTACGCCGCATTCGCGATTTCTTTCATCGCCAGCATCATGTACATCATGCTTTCCAGCGAGCTGCGCTCGAAGAAGCTGGGCATCTTTTTTCAGCGGTTGCCTTCTTTGGCGTTCTTCGACAATCTCAGCAACGGCGCGGTGAATGTGGGGATCGTCGCAGTGACCCTGGGCATGTTGCTGGGGTTTTACATGGGCATGAACGTGTGGGAAGGGAGTTGGGCCTTCGACCCGAAGCTTTTGGCCGTGGTGATCTCATGGGCCATCTACGTCACCCATTTTGCCACACGCAAGTTCATCGGCTGGCAGGGTCGACGCGCCGCGATCGTTTCGGTCGTGGGCTTCAATTGGCTGCTGTTTTCCTTTATCGTCGTGAATCTGTTTTTATCAAAATTCCATAACTTTCAATAACGCGTATGCCGATCTTTTCGTTTGGCTTTATCGTTCCGGAGAAAGAACACCAAAGCAGTTGGTGGCGGAAGCTGACCCTCGACCCGGCGCTCGTCAAAGAGCTGTTCGAGGCAGGGGAAGGGCAGGAAGGTTTCATCCTCAAGTCCGGGAGAACGCTCGAGGTTTTTGCCGCATGTGAAAAACGCGAGGCCTTCGTGGCCGGTTTTTGGGATAGTCTGGTCAAAAAGGCTTCCGTCCCGCGACGGGTGGTGGAGCAGAATCGCTTCCGTTACGACGGCGCCGAAGCCATCGCGGAGTTCTTTCGCATGGCGGTTGGGCTGGACGAAGCGCGGGACATCAGCAAGCAGGTCGCCGTGTTCCGCGAATGCTTCACCGTTGCCCGCGACGGCGGGCTGGTGGGGCCGCTGTTCAGCAAGCTTTTCCAACGCGGGCTGTGGCTTTCTGAAAAGGCCCGGATCGAGCACAACTTGCAGAAAAGCGCCTTCACCCACGAACTGGTGGTTGCGGAGCTGGCGCAAAAGTTGTTCGGCGCCTCACAGGAAAAGAAAGCCCTGGTTGCGGCCCGGACGTTCGAGTGCGAAGACTTCGTCCGCGCGTTGGTGGCACATGGCACTAGCGAGCTTTTGTTTTTGGAACTACAAGATTGGTCGGCCCGCGATCTCCATGAGCATTTCGGAGGGAAACGGGTCGCGTCTGCCGGGCTGGCCGACGCGCTGGCCCGCGTGGATATGGCTTTGATTTTCGAGCAAGAGGTGGAGGAGGCCCTCACCGAGTTGCCCATGGCCAAGATCATGAGCCAACGCAAGAACCGGCCGCTCCTTTGCGTTTCGTACTTCGAACCGGTGGCGGAGCAACGCAACCAGAAGCAAGACCTGTCGAGGTTTTACAACCTTTACTACTATAAGAAGGCAGATCTTGACCAGATCGTTGCCGACAATTTGCGCACGCATCGTCAAAACACCGACACGATCAACCAATTGATCGAAAAGGAGGTCGAGGATTTCGTCACCTGGGTTCATGCAAAAGAGCCTTACCGGTTCGGTAACATCATCGGCAAGAGCCGGGAGATGCAGCGCATACTCGAACTGGTCGCCCGCATCGCGCAGACCGATATTTCCGTCATCATCGACGGGGAAAGCGGCACAGGCAAGGAGCTCATCGCCCGCGCGATCCACGAGCATAGCCGCCGGGCGCAGAATCCTTTTGTGGTCGTCAATTGTGGCGCAATCCCGGAAGGCCTTTTGGAAAGCGAGCTCTTCGGCCACGTGCGCGGCGCGTTTACCGGCGCGACCGTCAACCGGAAGGGACTGTTCGAAGTCGCCAACCACGGTACCATCTTTCTCGATGAGATCGGGGAAACGTCCCTGACGATGCAAGTCAAGCTTTTGCGTTTTTTGCAGGAAGGCGAGATCAAACCGGTGGGCAGCACCCAGACCCTCCACGTGGATGTCCGCTTGTTGGCAGCCACCAACCGCAACCTGGAGAAGATGGTGGAAGAGGGCACCTTCAGGCAGGACCTGTACTACCGGCTCAACGTCATTCGATTGACGATTCCGCCGCTGAGCGAGCGACCCGAGGACATCTTGCCCATCGCGGAGTTTTTCATCAAGAAGTACGCGGCTCGAATCCACAAAACCGTTCTCGGTCTGGACGAATCTGCCCGACAGGTGCTCACGGGCTACACCTGGCCCGGTAACGTGCGGGAGCTGGAGAATGCCATCGAGCGTGCCGTGGCCCTCGCTTCGGGTCCGTATCTCACCCGGGAGGATTTTCCCGCCGCGATGGGTAACGGGCACGTGGCCGCGGTGCCGCAGGACGGCGTGAAGGCGCTTTCTTTGAAGGAGGTCGAGCGGCGCCACATCGCCGCGGTGCTGCGGCAGTTCGACTGGAACTACGACCTGGTCACCAAAATTCTCGGCATCGGCCGCACCACGCTGTGGCGCAAGATGCGGGAGTACAACATTTCCCCCGATGCCTGACCGCCATGCCAGACCATTTCGTCAAAGTCGCTGAGGTGGCGCAGATTCCGGAGGGGGGAAGCAAGGTGATCTATTTCAACCGGAAAGAAGTGGCAATCTTCAATTGCCGCGGGGTCTTTTATGCGGTGGACAATCTCTGTCCCCACCGGCAGGCCCCGCTCAGCGCCGGTCGGGTGGAGGGTGAGGTGGTGGTTTGTCACTGGCACGGCGCCCGCTTTGATTTGCGCACCGGCAAAGGCCTGGAGGGCCCACATCCCCACGACATCGGGTGTTACCGGGTGAAGGTGGAGGACGGCGAGGTGAAACTGGCGCTCTGAAGGCAGGTGGTTCCACCCAGGAAGTTCACGCAGGTATAAGCCGATAGTCTAATCGATTCAAAGGGTCGATTCGGTCTTCTTCGTGTCCTTCGCGCACTTCGCGGTTTTTATGAATTCTCCAGTCTAATGTGGATAAT
>CAYQOI010000343.1:0-4568 GCA_964419085.1 uncultured Cytophagia bacterium
GATTACGACATCTACATCGCGCCGTTCGCGCACCCGGAACAGGCCCGGTCTGTCTGCCAGAAGCCCGGTTTCTGGTACATCGCGGACTGGTCTCCGGATGATACGCAGCTCCTGGTGGGCAACTACGTTTCCATCAATGAGTCTTATCTCTACACGCTGGAGGTGGCCTCCGGCGCGCTGACCCAGGTGAATCCTTCGGCGGAAAAGATCGGGTACGGCGGCGCGAGCTGGTCCAAGGATGGCCGCGGCATTTACTACACCTCGGACGAGAAGAGCGAATTCAAGCTGCTGCGCTACTACGACCTCGCGTCAGGCAAGAGCCGGGTGTTGACCGGCGACATCCCCTGGGATGTCAGCAGTTTCGACCTCTCCGCGAACGGCCGTCTTCTGGCGTTTGTCACCAACGAAGACGGGATCAGCAAGCTGCACGTGCGCGACCTGGCTCGGAATCGAGACGTGAGTCTGCCTGCGATCCCGCTGGGACAGATTTACGGCCTCGCCTTCAGTCCCGACAGCGAGAAGTTGGGCATGGTGTTGAACACGCCGAAGACACCGGGGGACGTGTACGTCTTGAACGTGGGACAGCGGAAGCTGGTGCGCTGGACCTTCAGCGAAGTGGGGGGCCTGGTGACGGATGATTTCGTGATGCCGCAACTCATCCACTACCCGACTTTCGATGCGGTGAACGGCGAGCCGCGGCTCATTCCCGCATTCTACTACAAGCCGAAGCACCGCGATGGCCGCCCGGTTCCCGTCCTCGTTTCGATTCATGGAGGTCCCGAGGGCCAGTACCGTCCGTTTTTCAATTCCGCGATCCAGTACTATGTCAACGAGCTGGGCATCGCGGTTCTGGCGCCCAACGTACGGGGTTCGGCGGGCTACGGCAAGAGCTACCTGAAGCTGGACAACGGCTACAATCGCGAAGGGTCAGTCAAGGACATCGGGGCGCTGCTCGACTGGATCGCACAACAGCCGGAGCTCGATGCCAACCGCGTGGCGGTGATGGGCGGGTCGTACGGCGGCTACATGGCGCTGGCCACGATGACGCATTTCAACGACCGGCTGCGGGCCGGCATCGACATCGTCGGGATCAGCAACTTCGTGACGTTTCTGGAAAACACCAAAGCTTACCGACGAGATTTGCGCCGGGTGGAATATGGTGACGAACGCGACCCAAAGATGCGCGCATTTCTGAACAAGATTTCACCCAACAACAACGCAGACAAAATCACCAAGCCCATGTTCATCGCGCAGGGGTTGAACGACCCCCGCGTGCCCGCGACCGAAAGCGAACAGATGGTGGCCGTCATCCGGAAAAACGGCGGGCAGGTGTGGTACATGCTGGCAAAAGATGAAGGACACGGTTTCAGAAAGAAGCGCAACCGTGATTTTTACCAGAATGCGGTGGTGCTTTTTCTGCAGACCTTTTTGCTGGGTGAGGAAACCAGCATGCGGTAGCCCATTTGACAAGTTAGGATTCCACACAGGGGAGGATGAAGAAGACACAGACCTCATCGTTTGGTACGGGCAAACGCGAATCGCACGACGCGTCGGCGTTTTACGACCGCAGCCTGTATCGTAGCCTCACGCTGCGCCCGGTGAGCGGCAAGAAGCTGAAGGCCGACGTGCCGGCGCCCGGAGAGTGGGCCGACCGCATCTACTGCCATTCCTCGGACGATATGGTTCAGATTCCGGACAACGGCGTGGCGCTGGCGTTCACCTCGCCGCCCTACAACGTCGGCAAAGACTACGACGACGACATCGATCTGGACGATTACCTGGGCCTGATCGAACGGGTGGGCCGTGAGGTCTACCGCGTGCTCAGACCCGGCGGTCGCTACTGCATCAACATCGCCAACCTGGGGCGCCAACCGTACATTCCGCTGCATTCGTTTTTCTACGACATCCACCTGAATGTGGGCTTTCTTCCCATGGGCGAAATCATCTGGCGCAAAGCCAGGGGCGCAAATGGCAGTTGCGCGTGGGGGAGCTGGATGAGCGCACGAGCCCCGCGGCTGCGCGACATTCACGAGTACATCCTGGTATTGGCGAAGATGAGCTTTTCGCGGCCGGACAAAGGGGTCTCAGACATCGAGCGCGACGAATTCATGGCCGCCACGCTTTCGGTCTGGGACATCCCACCGGAGTCGGCCAGGCGAGTGGGACACCCCGCGCCTTTCCCGGTGGCTTTGGCGGAACGGATCATCGAGCTGTATTCTTATAAAGACGACGTGGTGCTGGACCCGTTTATGGGGTCGGGGACCACCTGTGTCGCGGCGGTACAGAAAAATCGGCATTACATCGGGTTTGACGTTTCCCGGGAGTACTGCCAATTGGCCAGCAAACGCGTGGCCGAAGTTGTAAGACAAAGGAGCTAGGGGATGCCGGCTGGAAGCCGGTCGATTACGGACGAAACGCCAATTTCATGATTCTCATTTCGCTTTTGATCATCGGAGCCTATGCCCTCAACGCGCTGATGGACGGCATCGCAGAGGCCAAGACACCGAAGGGACGAGAATTGAGCGTGTTGTGGCACGCGGTCAAATATCTCTGCGTCGGATTGATCTTTCTCGCCGGCGTGCAGTTCACCTTGTTGATGAGTCTGTTCGATTTTGTCCCCCTGGTTTTGTGGTGCCTCTCTTCCGCCCTCCTGGGCATCTTCGTGCGCCAGATCACCCTTCGTATCTACCGCCAGATAAACTGGCCGGACTGGGCATAGAGAAGAGATTCTCTGCCGAAATATCGACCCTGTCAGGGTTGCAAACCGTGACAGGGTCTGTCTGCAGGCCGAACAAAACAAGCCGGCTACTTTCCAGCCAACTCTTTCTTCAACGCGTCCTTGGCTTTTACTCGTACCAGGGCGTAGTTCAAGCCGCCCTCATTCCAATTGGCCACCTTTTTGAGCAATTTTGTAGCTCCGGTGCGGTTGCCGGAATGGGATTCGGAAAGAGCCAAATAATAGAGGGTGTGCGGGTTTTCTTGATCACCCTGCGCAAAATGTGTGATCGCGGTGGGATAGTCTCCCTTCAGATAGGCGATGTGGCCCAACAACTCCTGGTACTGTTTCATTTCGGTGGGATTGTTGTCGGCCTGGATTTTAGACAAGAGCCGGCCGGCAGTGGACATCGCGCGTTCGAAGTCCTGGCCCTTTGCTGCGATCAACGCCTCCTGAAACAGTGCGGTCTTTTCAAAATTGTCCTTTAAGGACGGGCTGAGGTTTGAGGTCGCGACCGTCCGTCTGCATTGCGCCAGGCTTTTTTCCGCGGCCTTAAGATCACCTACCTCGATGTTTACATTGCATTTCTGAACGTGGATTCCCGCAACCCGCTCGGGCAGACCCGCGTCCGCAGCCATGACGATGGATTTATCGAAATGCCGGAGCGCCTCCTGGGGGTCGCTTTGGTAGAGATAGGAATATGCGACCTGATTCATATCGGTGATGCGCGCGGTGGGCGTCACTTCCATATCCAGAGCGGTGAGATAGGCTTTGCGGCCGTCCTCGTAGTTGCCCATGAAGACCAGGTTGGTCCCGATCTTGCGTTGCGAGAACGCGAACTTTGGATTCAAGCTCAGGGCTTTCTCGTAGTGCTCGATGGCGGCCTCGTGGTTTCCCATCTTGGTGTACAGATCTGCCAGGGAGTCGTGAGGATTGCCTTCCTCGGGAATGAGCTGAATGTAGTGCTTGAATGCGCGTTCCGCTTCCTGGAACTGCCCGCTGTTCATGTACGCGTAGCCCAGCGAATTGTAAGCAGGCGCATAGTCTTTGTCGATCTCGACGGCTTTCTGAAATTGCGCAATGGCCTTGTTATAATTGTTTTGACCGGTGTACGCGTTGCCCAGGAACTGATGGACCCGCTTGTCTTCAGGGAAGCGCCGTTCCAGCTTTTCCCCCAGTTCCACCGCCAGCACCGCGTTGTTGTCCGCGTTTGCCTGTACCGACTGAATGAGCAAACGTTCTCCTTCGGTGATGTTTGGTGCCAGTTGCACCGCATGCTGCAGGTGAGTCTGGAAATCGGTTGCGGAGGTTGCGGTGAACGCGCGGTAGAGGTGCGCCAGCGCAAATTCCGGGTCTTTCTCGATGGCCCGTTCGAACTGGCCGCGTGCTTCGTCAAAACGAATGTTTTCGAACAACTCCCTGGCGGTGATGAAGACGCTTCTGGCGTCATCCGATTTTGTCGTGATGGCCATCTCGCTTCGCGGTGTTGCATTGGAGCCACATCCGGGCATCAAGATTTCTACCCCTACCAAAAGCATGAGCCCCAGCGAAAACCGCAGCAATTGAACTGATTTAATCATGATTTTTTCTCCGTTATGTTATTTTGACCGTTTTGGGTGGTTCCCCCGTACTTCCCTTCTAAGGACTCCTGTTTTGAAGCGTCATTTTACCCTCCGCTTTATGGTTGGGTGCAGATGGGCTTTTCAGCGTCCTTTACTTCGCGCTGCAAAAGCGCCGGTTTCGGCGTCAGCGAGCTTCTCTCTCGAATCGGAGAAACGCGGTGTACGGCAAAGATGGGGTTAGAGGATTCTTACAAAAATAGCGGGCAAAGGAGTGGAATGTTACGGCAGGA
>CAYQOI010000344.1:0-4557 GCA_964419085.1 uncultured Cytophagia bacterium
TACACAAGTACCAACTGAGCGCGGCCCTGAGCATTTCCACCGCGACCAGAAATAGCACCACCGAGATGAAGCCCTGACCCGTGTGCAAGAGAAACCAGGTGCCGGCGAGCAACACGGGGGCGGCGATGAGATTGACCATCATGGGGTAAAGCATGCGCTGGTTTGCCCGCAGCACCGCCTCGAAAGTAGAATAAACCGCGCGTGGCAGGATGAGCAGGCCGAAGATCCAGAACAAGTGCCGTTCTCGAATATTGCTGAAAAAAAAGCCTGAGAGAAGCACCAGCGCCAGCCCGGCCACTGCCGTGAGCGCGAGCTTGATGAGCAGCGTGTTTCGGATGATCTGATTGCTTCGATGGGGTTCCCGGGAGATCTCCTGCACCAGCGCGGTGGACTGGCCGAAATCCACGAAGAAGACAAAGGGGAAGAGCAAGGCGGTGAACAGGGCGTACAGCCCCAGCGCTTCTTTGCCCAGGATTCGGGCCAGCAGCACGGAGAACACAAACAGCGCGGCCAGCGTGCCGGCATTCATGACCAGCAGGTAAAACGCGTTGCGCAGGATTTGCGGGTGACGGCGACGCAATCGGGCCCCCTCAGAAACGCTCGTAAAGGTGGAACCCGCCCTTCACCTTTTGCAGGGCCTGGTAGCCGTAAATTTCCAACGGCAGAGCAAAATTCTTTGTGCGAATGCGGTAGCGGGAAGGCGAGCGCAGCAATTTCAGCAGCAGGCTGTGGCGCCAGGAGTGGTGCCGTTCGCCCACTTTTACCTGGTGGTAGCCGAAACGCAAGTACTGCCGGATGGCCTGAAGCTGGCGTTGCTTGCGCTTGCCGATCCAGGGGAGCTCGGTGATGCGGGGGTAGAAGTGACTCCAATCTTCAAATCTTTCCGGTGCAACGAATCCTTTCTCGAGAGCCACCGGCCAGAGCGGCGAACCCGGATACGGCGTAAAGATGTTCGTGTAACAGTCGGCCTTGTCGTAGGAGCGGTAGATCCGGTCGATGAGGTCCAGGGTCTGGAACAAATCTTTTTCCTTTTCCGCAGGCAGACCGAAGATGAAACCGAAACTGGCGCGAATGCCGGCTTGCTTGCAGCGCTCCAGGGCTTGCATTGTTTTTTCGATATTTGCCTTTTTTTCGATGGAACGCAGCACCTCGTCTGAGCCGGATTCGGCACCGAAATGGATGCGCACCAGGCCGGCGCGGCGGAAGAGTTTGGCCTGCTCCGGCGTGAGTTTCGCCCACGAGTCGACGCGGTCCTGGATGTACCATTCAAACGGCACACCGGCCCGCAGGAACCCCTCGGCCATCTCCAGGCTGCGATCCATAAACGCGAAGTAGATATCGTCGATGATGCCCACGAGTTCGATGTGGTATTTCTTCACCAGATAGGTGACTTCATCCACGACCTGCTCCACCGGCAGCAGGTCCAGGTTGCGGCCGTAAACCGACGCGTTGGAGCAGTAGCTGCAGTTGTACGGACAGCCGTGGCTGGAAGCGTACATCACCCAGCGCAGGCCCGTGGCGCGGTAGTAGCGCTCGTAATCGATGAGATCGTAACCCGGCAGGCGGCTGGGGAGCGCCGCGACCTTCGGATAGTTGCGCGGCGGATTCCAGTTGATCTCACCATTGTCTTTCCAAAGGATGCCGGTGACCTCAGCAGGCGACTCGTGGTTTTCGAAACACGCCACCAGTTCCTGAAACGTGATCTCACCCTGCTTCAACGCAACCACGTCGACGAAATCGGCTTCCAGCGTCTGTTTTGGCAGAATCGAGGGGTGCCAGCCGCCGAGGACGATGGGGACCTCCGGAAAATGCTCTTTCGCCGCGCGGCCCACCTCCACCGCGCCGCGGATCATCGGCCCGGTGATGAGCGAGATGCCGAGGCACAGCGCGCCATCCAGCTCCCGCAGTACCGCACCCACGTAGTCTTCCTCCAGCGCCGTATCGATGATCTTGACGTCGTAGCCTTTGGCCACAAGGGGCGAGGCGATCGCGATGAGAGCCAGCGGAGGGGCAGCCTCGTCGCTCATGTAGGATGGAAAAAAGAGGACGATCTTTTTCTTTGGCGCCATGCTTGTCTCGAGTGGGTTCTGGAACTTTCTCCTAAAAACAAAAACTGCGGCGGTGGTCATACCCGAGAAGTGTGGCAAAAAGTAACAATTCTGTCATCTTTTGTCAAGCGGCATTCGAGCGCTTTTGCCGACATCTTGAGGCCTCAGGGCATGCTCTCATAGCGTTTGTGCAAGCCAACTCGTGATTTTGCCAACCAGACCGGGTGCGTCTTTCAAAATTCTCACGCCGTGGGACCGCGAGTCGGGGACGATCTCCAGCTTTCTCGGCTCGCCCGTCTCGTCGTAAAGTTCTTTGGCCCATCTTGCCCGCCGGCCATTTTGTTCCATCGAGGAAATGTAAAACACCGATCGCATGTGAAAATTTTTTGCGTCCCCGGCCAGGTTGTGCACAGCCGACGTCTTGGCGGAGATGGCTACCGCGGTCTTGATGCCGTAGCGAGCATCGCCGGCAGCCACGCACGCGAGGTTCGCACCGATGGAGGCCCCCACGACGGCAACGCGGTCGCCATCCACAGATTCGAGTGAGCGTAAATGGTGCAGGACGGCTTTCAGATCGTTGGGCGCCTGCTCCGGATCGTTGAACAGCGCCGAAATGCTGGCGACCTTGTCGGACTTGCCGTGGCCACGCACATCGTACGCACAGGTGATGTAGCCGCTGTCGAGGAGCGTGTTGACATAGGGGTCCCATTCAGTGCGGTCTGAGCCGCCCTGGTGAATAAGAATGACCGCGGGGGACTTTTTGCTGCGCTTTCGTGCAGGGTAGTGAAGCGTCGCCGAAATCTTGACTCCGTCCGTCGTTTTCAGGGTGACCTCCTGAACCCGTTTTTCTACGCTTGTCCCTGAAGCGAGAAACAGCCCCCCAAGCAGAAGGACTCCCATTTGAAACAAATGCCTGGCTCGTCTTACGGAAGACATGGTACCCTCCTTTCCCATGAAGACTCGGCTCCGGGCCCCGCTGTTGTGCGGGATACAAATCAGTTGACCCTGCGAACGAGTTTAGCTATATTCTGTATGTGAAAACTAAACGCTTCTGAGCGGAAAAAAATTCCTGCTTGGGGTGTGTCCCATCACCGGTCTTGTCAGCCCCTTTGCGTGAAACCCAAAATTGCCGATTTGTTCCCTACGATGTTTCAGTCATGACCGGTAACACCCATCCGCCGCCAGGTGGACATATCCGCCGGGCTAAACCGGGGAGGTAGAGAAGATGAACTTCGACGGCGCCTATCGTGTTAGACCAGGGCTGTGGGCCTTGCTTCTGGTCATACTTGGCTCTGGAGGGGGACAGGCTGTTCGGGCGCAGCCGTTTGCTTACGTGAGCAACCAGGGAGATAATTCGCTTTCTGTGATCAACACCGCGGACCACACGGTAACGGCGACGGTACCAGTGGGAACGGGTCCCGGCGGCATCGCGTTTACGCCGGATGGCCGGCTTGCCTACGTGGTGAACCGACTCGACGGGACCGTTTTCGTGCTGAATACGAGCCAGAATTCGGTGATAGATACCATCGCCGTGGGCAACGGGCCTTTCGGCGTGGCGATTTCCGCAGACGGTCAACGCGTGTACGTGGCGAATTATGACGACAACGCGATCTCGGTGATCGAGACCGCCACGAATGTGGGTGTGGCGACATTTGCGGTCGGGCTGGGTCCCGTCGGGCTGGCCGTCACACCTGACGACCAGCGGCTCTACGTGGTGAACCAAATCGACGACGCGGTTCAAGTGCTGCGTGCGGCTGATGGAAGCGTCGTTGCGACCGTCGCAACAGGGGATGGTCCCAATGAAGTGGCCATCACCCCGGATGGCGGGTCCGCGTATGTAACCAACTTTTATGACAACACGGTCTCGGTGATCCAAACCAGCGACAACACGGTGGCCACGATCGTGCCGGTTGGTCGCGGTCCCGTTGCCCCGGCCATCGCCCCGGACGGCCGGTTTGTCTACGTGACAAATATCCACGATAACACGGTCTCGGTGATCCGCACCGCCGACACCACCGTGACCGCGACCATCGGGGTGGGAAAAGGTGCTGCGGGTCTCGCGGTCACGCCCGACAGCGGCTTTCTTTACGTGGTTGCCTCGAAAGACAACTCGGTTTGTGTACTCCGCACCACCGATAACACCGTCATCGCGACCATCCCTGTGGGAAACGAGCCGGGTTTCATCGCGATTGCTCCGGAGAAAGTCACGGGAATCGAACGCCCCGCCGCAAATGTGTCGCCCGCGTTTGAGCTGGAGCAGAATTTCCCGAACCCATTCAACGCGACGACCACGATCCGATTCAGCCTGGCCAGCAACACTCGCGTGACGTTGAAGCTGTATGATGTCACCGGCCAGGAATTGATGACGCTACTCGATGGAAACCTCCCCTCCGGCCGCCATGAGGTTAGATTCGAGGGCAAGAATCTGAGCAGCGGGGTCTATTTCCTCCGCATGCAAAGCGGTCCATCCGTGCAAACAAACAAGCTTGTTTTGCTGAAGTAAGGTCTC
>CAYQOI010000345.1:0-4547 GCA_964419085.1 uncultured Cytophagia bacterium
CAGGCTTCGGAGAGGCTTTGCAGGTCTCCCCAGAGCTGCAAGGTCCATCTGCGCACGTATTTGAGGCCGAGTTGCACTCAAGACCCGTGCGTGGAGATGCGTGACCTGTCTTGCGTGCGTTTCAACAGAAAGAGAAAGGTTGCACCCAGCAGGCTCAAGACCGCGGCGTACCCGAAGCCGGCCGCGGGCGAGACCTTCGCCCAAAGGAAGCCCACAAGCATGCTGGAGGCCAGGTCGCCGATGCTGTTCACCGCGGCCAGCGCGCCGAAACCCGTGGCACGGAGGTGTTCAGGAAGCAGGTCCGCAGCGACCGCACGTTCCAGCGCGTCCTCTACCGCGATGAAAAGCCCGCCCAACGCGAACAAAAAGAACAAAGGCAACACGTTGGTGGGATTCAGGATGAACCCGAGATTCATGACCGCGGCCAGGAGGTAGCCTGCAGTCAAGACCTTCATTTTGCCCACGCGGTCGGCGAGTGCGCCGATGGGGGTGGAGAAGCCCGCGTACAGGAGGTTGTGTACCAGATACAGCCCGATAGCCCATTGGCTGGCTGCGTCTCCCAATTGCGGCTGTAGGATCTGGCTGGCGCGCAAAATCAGCAGTGTGTGGGCGAAATCTCCCACCCCGAAGATCGCGATCGCGACCAGGAACCAGCGAAACTTCACGGGAAGATTCCGAAAGGAAACCTTGAGGTGCATCGCGGGTTTGGTCGCAGGGGCGGCCCGTACGCCGAAAGCAAAGAGGCCGGCGGCGATCATTCCAGGAACGAGCGTGAGAAACAAGAGCGTGCGGTTGGAAAGAATGCCGACGAGAAGCACCGCCACTGCAGGGCCGATGATCGCGCCGAGGGTATCCAGACTGCGTTCAAAGCCCAGGGACTTGCCGTAGTCTTCCGGTTCGATGGAGTCCACCAAAATCGCATCCCGTACCGGGGACCGAGCGCCGCGGCCCAACCAGGCCAGCACGCGGCCTACCAGGACGTGCGACCAGACTACCGCCAAACCGATGCCTGCCGTAGCCACCGCAGTCACGATGTACCCGACCACCGCGATGGGCTTACGAATGCCGGTTTTGTCGCTGGCGTAGCCTGCGCTCAATTTTGCAACGCTGGAAATCCCATCCGCGACTCCCTCGATAACGCCCAGTGCCCAGGGCGCTGCGCCCAGCCCGGCCAGGAACACCGGGAGGATGCTCGTGGCGACCTCGTGTCCCAAATCGCTGAACAAGCTGGTGAGTCCGATGGCCAGAACGTTGCGGTTGAGCCAGTGCCGTTTCTCAGCGCGGTGGGGTGCCATTTGTCGTGGAAATCTCCGCCAGGCTTACGTCTTGACCAGAATCTCGATGAGGCGTTGAACGACCTCCTCAGGCAGCGGACTTTCCCGCAAGCCGCGGATGGTTTCCTGTACATCGTATGCCACAGAACGCAGCTCTGGCCGGCCCGACTCCACTACCGCGTAGGCGGCGTGGTTGCCTCGGTCGCGGGGCAGGCCCACGCTCCCGGGGTTGAGAAAGACCTTGCCATCGACCTGGCGCAAGAACGGAATATGTGTGTGGCCCACCAGGATTGTGTCGGCGGAGATGTCGTGTCCGGCTGCGACCACCTCATCCGGCTGCAGATAGGCATTCAGGTCACCCTTGGGTGACGCGTGGGAGATCCAGAAATGGTGGCCATCCACGATAGTGTGCATGGTCACCGGCATGCTTTGCAGAAACGCGATATCGATGAGGGGCAGAAGCGTTTGATGCCAGGCTCGCGTCGAGAGACTCAGGTCGCGAAAATCCTGCCGGCAACCGCAATCCACATCAAAAGCGAGAGCGTGGTCGTGGTTACCCTGAACGTACACATTTGCGGTGCGGCGGATGTAATCCACACACGGCTCAGGGTCGGGTCCATAATCCACGAGGTCGCCCAGAAAAAACAAATAGTCGAAGTCGGATTCCGCCTGCACCACCGCTTGCAACGCGGGCCAATTTGCATGAATGTCCGATAAAATGAGAATCTTCATGTCTGATTCCTGACCAAATGAAATCTGATTTTCATTCCCCGTCCGCGGCCCGGGCAATCTCCTCCAGCGAGTCGATGAGCGCTTGGATCTGGGAATCCAGCTCTCCCCGGGAGTCCTCAGGAACTTCGCCGTACCCGCGGATTCTCGCCGATTTGCAGTCCTCCAGCATTTCCCACATGCGTGAAACGCCCACCCGGATGGACCATACCGGGTCGACCCTGGCGGGTTCATCGACGCCCAGCCGTTCGCGAATGGAGCTCAGAAGCGCTCGGCTGGCCATGATCTTTTCTCGAACTGCCTGTGACGCGTTGCCGTTTAGCCCCGTGTGTTCCCGGCCCGCCTGTTCCATCAGGCGTTCGAACTCTTCGAGCGTTCTTTCCACCAACTTGAAGGCACTGCGCAGTGCCCGGCGGTGGTTGTCATTCAAGGCGAGATGTGCGCTTTTCACCTAAGTCTCGGGTTTTGCGAAAGTCGTTGCTGCACTTCCTCGACTTGTTCGATGGCCTTCTGGAGCGCGGCGATGCGCTGCGCAGCCTGCTCTTTGTTCTGGCGGTACGCCTCTGCCGCGCGGCCGGTGACGTTCTGAATCTCTTCGTACGCCTGGTCGATGCGTTCCTGCAAGCGACCGAGAAACGCGAATCCGCTCTCTCTGAGGCGGGCCAGCAGGTCGGCCCGAACCCGACCGCACTGTTTGTCGACCTGCGGCGGCAGCGCAGCGAGGCTCTTTTTCAGCAGGACGTTCTTCGAGACCAGGGTTGCGATACCGTAGGTCAACAGGTTTTCCAGTGGCTCCAGTGCGCTGAACTCGTCACCGACCTTGAAGTAGAAGAACTTTTCATCCGCCAGCTTTTCTTCCCTTTCGTATTTTTGGATTCGGACGTCAAAAAGAGTACCCGCGGTCGTGTAAATGTCGTCGATGACTTCATTTGCGCGTGCCGACAGGCGATGGGCAAGCCGGGCAAAGGCCTTTCCAACACTCTGCTCCTGCTGCTTGCGCCACGGCGTGAACACGGCTTCGATTTTGGTCCGCATCTCGTTTTCCAGCAAGCTGGCTAATTCTTTCACGCCGGCTCCCCGGGCCGCGGCAAATCTTTCCCGAAGCCAGGTTTCCAACTCGGGAAGTTGTGCCTTCTTGAAGCGCTTCACCTCCTCGTCGAACCCGTTCATGATGGTCTCTAAGCCGCCCCGGATCAGGTGATGAATGTCTTCCTTCTCCTGTGCCACCGTCCTTTGATGCTGGTCGAAGCGCTCGAGCTTTTCAGCGAGTTCCGTCTGTGGTGTGGAGATGGCTTTGAGCTCTAATTCCAGCAGACTCTTGGCTCTAGTCAGAAGGTTGTGAAGGCGCCTTTGACCATTTTCCAGCAAAAGGTTCCCCTTTTCCTGCATCAGAAACCGTTCCAGCGCCTTTTGCAGCTCGGGAAGGCCGCTCTTTTGCAGCAAGCCGTTTTGAGGCAGACGCCGGCCCTCGAAGGCCCATTTTGCCGAGATGGGATAGATGGAGATCTCCCCTGGAGGAAGCCGCAGGTTCTCGGCGAGGATTGTGCGCGTAAAGGCCAACGACTCCTCCAGTTCAGCAGCAGAAAGGTGATCGATTTTGTTCTTCAGAAAAAAGATTTTTCCAGCGTGTTCTCTCACATCCGCGAGGAAATGCAGCTCCTCCTTGCTGATGGGTGGATCTGCGGTGATGAGAAACAGCACGGCGTCGGCTTTTGGCATGAATTGGTAGGCCACGTCGGTGTTGTGTTCAAAGACAGACCCGACGCCTGGCGTGTCCACCAACTGCACGCCCTCGTGTAGAATTCTCGCCGGATGTCGGATCTCTACCAGCTCGACGCCCTTTTGGTTTTTCGGATTGTCGCGCTCGGTGATGAACTCATGCAAGGCCTCGACGCTCGTTTGACGTCGAGTGCCGTCCTGAAACGCGACTTCTGCCTCTGTCTGTGTTCCGTACCGGACCACGGTCACCACCGAGGTTAGGGGGACCACTGCGGTGGGCAGCAATGCTTCGCCAAGAAGTGCGTTGATGAGCGTGCTTTTGCCGCGCTTAAATTGGCCCATGACCACGAGATTAAACTGGCCCTGCTCGATTTTTTCACGTAGCGCACGACATTCCTCCGCAAGGCGGGCCGGCAAGTTTGTCTCGAGGATCTGCTCGGCGTTCTGCGTCAGTTGCACAAAGTGGTCGCGCAGCGTCTGGTAGTCCGAAAGAAATGCTTCGTCAACCATGGTCTCGATCGTTGAATAAAAAAACTCCTACTTCCGAAATTCCCTCAGAATCTCAAAAGTAGGAGTTATCAGTTCCGGCAGCCCGAAACGTTACGCGAACTCCATCGCAATTCTGTTTCACAAAAAAAATATAAGCAATTCGGCGGCCCGAGTCAAGACAATTCTCCTGCTCCGCTGGCCGAGATTGTCCTTGCAAAGGTGGGCGGAATTGCATGAATAAGATTCCTCTCAGAATCAGCACTCGCTTTAGGTAGGCATAGCGAAGAGATTGGGGGAAGCCAAAGCGTTTCAACTTAACTGAGCGCGTGCAAGTGC
>CAYQOI010000346.1:0-4506 GCA_964419085.1 uncultured Cytophagia bacterium
GCCGTCCACCGGCACGCGCCAGAGCTTGCCGCCGTAAAAAACCACCAGGGCTTTCGAGTCGGGCGTGAACGCGTAGCCCGGCAGCGCATCCAGCGTCGCGCGCGACTCCTGGTCGTCGCGCTGCACCGGATAGGCCAGCCAGCGCTCCTCTCCCGTCTCCAGCTCCCGAATCCGCAGGCCGGTCTGGTGGTCGTAGCGTGTCCCGTAGACCAGAAACTTGCCGTCCGGCGACAGCGCCGGTCGAATGGCCGAGCCCTGCCGGGACGTCATCACCGTGGTCTCGCCGGTGTCGCGGTCGTAGCGCGCCAGTTGATACTGCGGGAAAATCGCGTTGTACTGCCAGTCCCGGGTGCGGCGGGCAAACCAGATGTAGCGCTGATCTTTGCCGAACGCCGCGCCGATGGTCTTCAAGTCGTCGGGCTTCTTGATCAGTTGCACGCCGGTTCCCCCCTCCACGTGGAACATCCACAATTTGGGCGGGCCGAAGGTGCCCTTGCCCCGGGAAACCACGATGTACTTGCCGTCGGGGGTCCATTCCGGAGAGACAAACGCCTCGCCTTTACCCTTGGTGATCTGCTTGAGCTCCCCGCTTTCCAATTCGATGGTCCACACGTTGTCTGCGCCGCTGCTGTCGGACACAAACGCCACCCGCTTGCCGTCCGGACTGAAGCGCGGCTGCACGTCGTAGGCCATGCCGTGTGTCAGGCGCTTCGCCTTGCCGCCCGCGATGGGCAGGGTGTAGAGATCGCCGAGCAGGTCAAAGACGATGGTCTGCCCGTCCGGGCTGACATCCACCGAGATCCAGGTTCCCTCGTGCGCGGTAAACGACAACCAGCGACCCGGTTCCAGCGGCAACCCCTTGCGCTCTTTTTTCTTCTCCTTTGCCGCGGCGGAATCGCCTTTTGCGGCCACCCGGCCGGTGGCTCCGGCCTGCTGCGGCACAGACAGCCAACCCAGGGTAAACAAAACGGTGAAAAGGACGACTCCCCTGACCATTCGATGACGCATGTGTCCCTCCGTCGATTTTTTTGAAGTAGGCACGAAATGTTTGATGAGAAGGGTGACCAGGCCGGAAGGCCGACGAGCAACCCGGAAACATGATAGGGAAATCCGCTGAGATTGTCAAGACCCTTTGCGCAGTTTTGCCGCGCGCATCGCGAGGGCCGGCTCGGCGACTACAGCGCGCGACCGATGGCCAGATACCAGCGGAACTGCGTGTGCTTTTCGCCCGGCAGGGGGTCGCTGAGCCAGAGCGGAAACAGCACCTTTACGGAGAGGCTCTCACCCAGCGGCAGGTTGCCGCCGAACAGCTTGAACGCGCTGCCGAACAGGGAGAATCCCACGCCCGCGTCGTAGCGGGTGAACGAGGGTTGCGAGCGGGTGGTCCAGACGCGGCCGGCGTCGTAAAAGCCGAAGAACTTGAAGCCCAGGAAGAGCGGTCTCGCCGTCCCCAGCTCGAGATTCACGGTGGTGTAGCGTTCGGCCGGCAGCGGCTGCCCCGCGTACCCCCGCAAAAAGCCGCCGCCTTCCACGTAGCGGCGGTGGAACGACTGCAGGGAGTCGCCGGTCTTGACGATGTCGTTTTGGAAACGCTCTCTGGCCGCCGCGCCTTCCCCGTGAAACTGGTCCTGCCGGGGCAGGCGGTCCGGGCCGAAGGAGGTGGCGAAATTGCCGCGCACCCGGCCGCGCAAGCCCAGAGCCTTTGTCTCCAGCACGAGCCTGCTCTGCAGCTTGGTGAATTGCGCGTCCCCGCCGGGCAGCGCGGTTTCCGCGCGCAGCCGCAGCTCGGTCTTGAACGCGCCGTGTTCTAAGAATGTGCGTCCGGACGCGTAAGCCAGCAGAATGTCGAGATCGTCCCACTCGTCGAAGCGGAAGGTGCCGGTGTCGCTGGCCACTTCGCGGAAGGTGTAAGCCGAATTCAGGAGCGCGCTGAAATTCAGGCCCACCCGAAGGCTGCGGCCGCTGGACGCCAGGATGCCGTTGGAGCCGTTGAGGTCCAGGTGCGCGTCGGTTTCGAACCGCCCTTCGTTCTTGCGCACCATGATCTCGTAGCGGTTGAGGAGGCTCTTGTGGCTGAGCGGATTGGAGTACGCGACCTTGCCGTCCAATTCGGTGGAGCCGAAGCCGAACATAAACTCCAGCGTCACGTTGTGGTAGAAGGCGCGGTAGCTGCTGCTGGTTCGCAGACCCAGACGGAAGGAATCGTGATCGTTGTAGTCCAGCAGGGGCCGCCAGAGCACGAGGATGGCGTCGTTGGGCATGTGGATGTACTTCAGCAGCGGCCAGTCCGGCCGGAACTCCAGCCGCGGCTTTTCGGTGTTGAGCCGGTTGCTGTCCAGGATCCGGTCCCTGGGGTCGATGCGCACCTTGCCGGGCTTCTCCCGGGTGCGGAACACGACGCGGCCGGTCTCGGCTTTGCCGTCCCAGCGCTGCACCAGCTTTTTCTCTCCGGGCAAATCCAGCTCCACCTCCACCGGCATCACGCCGTCGCCCTTCCGTTTGACCTCCACCTCCGTGACCCAGGTGCTGTCGTTCTCCTTGACCTTGCGCACCTTGCCCTTGGCGTAATCCACGGTGGGCGTGCCGTGCAGCCACTCGTCGAAGAACCAGTCGAGCTTTTGCCCGGACACGTCCTCGAACACCGCCTGCAGGTCCCGTTCGTCGATGTGGGTGAACGCGTAGCGCTGCACGGTTTGGCGCAGCGCCTGCTGAAACAGCGAGTCCCCCACCACGAAGCGAAGCATTTCATAGAACAGCTCGGATTTGGCGTAGATGTTCACCAGCGCGCCGATGGGGTCGTGGTACTTGTGGATGGCCTTTGAGATGGGCTCGTTCTGCCCGGTTTCGTTGTACATCAGCGTGAAGCTGCGCAGCCACGCATCCAGCGAAGGCAAGGGGTACCGGCGTTCGAACCAGCTCATCTCGGATTGGACCTGCTTCAAGTCGTACCCCCGCTTGCCGTGGATCATTTCCAGGGCGGCCTTCCCCATGGTGACCTGCAGGCCGTTGGCCAGCCACGCTTCTTTCACGCCGTCGGTGCCCACCAGGCCGGGAAAATACATCGCGGTGAGTTCGTAGGCCAGCTCGAAATTGCCCCCTTCGGTGACGAACGCGAGCATGGGTTGGGCGAAATCAAACCGGCCCGCGCGCACCAGACTCACATGGGAAAACGGGGGCTCCCCGAAATGTCGCCGCAGCAAACGCCAGACCTTGTTGAAGTTGCGCTCTACCTTTCGCCGCCAGTGCCGGTCCCCGAGGCCGCGATAAAACAGGTGCACGGGCAAGTCTTCCTGGAGCTGCAGATGAACCAGTCTCCGCGACGCGGCCCAGGCGAAGTCGTGCATGTGTTCGGCCACGAATCGAACCCGCCGGGGCCCGCGCTCCCGCGCCGCTTGCCGTCGCGCCTGCATCAGCGAATCGTGCCAGGCCGTGAACGCCTTGCCCGCCAGCGAGGTGTCCGCATCCACCTCCTGCCAGCCCGGGTCGCCTTCCACCACGCGGCCCGACGCGATGACGATGTCGTCGCCGGGAACGGTCAGGGAGACATCCATCTGCGCGAACGCGCTGAACACGTCGCTGGCCTGCATCATGAAATGGAACGGCTCCGCGTGCCAGCCCGCCTCGTCGTAGACGGCCAGCTTGGGGAACCAGTGCAAGAACTGCGTGGGCACCCTTTTGCCGAAATCCTGCCTGAACGTGACCAGCAGCGTGAGCGAGTCCCCCGGCACCAGCGGGTAGGGCAGCGCGAGATCGAGGATGGTGTCGCTGAAGTCGTACGCCTGCAGCGGAAACTCCCGCACGGTTCCGATGGCGAGAAACTGCACGCTCTCCACCGTCAGCTTGGCGCCCATCTGCTGGCCGAAGTCCACGTTGCCGCGACTGAACCGCCGCATCTCCCGCACCGCGGTGTTCTCCTCGTCGTGGAACGCGTTGGCGGGCACCTGCAGGAAGATGTGGCGCAGGGTGTCCGGCGAGTTGTTGCGGTAGAAGATGCGCATGTCCGCGACCAGACGCTTCTCCGCGGTGTCCAACCTGGCGTGGATGGTGTAGCGCACCTCCTGCTGCCAGCCCGTGGCCGAGTTGCCGCCGCGGGCGGCGCCGGCCTGTACCAGGCACAGCACGAGAATCGGGATGAACGGGTACGTTTTCATGGGACGCTTTCGGTTTTGTACGGGACGAACGCTCTGACGCTTTTTCTTTTACGAAGCTCTGCGAAAAGAGGTTCGTTTTGTTGTAACTTTTGCCGTGCTTCTTTGCTCCCTCTTTGCGGCTGCGCGCCTTTGCGTGACAAAACGCTCAGCCACATCGGGCCGGTGTGGACACGGCCCGAAAAGCGCCGCCCGTTTTCGACTTTTTCGCAAAATGCTTCCTGGGGGCTCTCCAAAAAGCCGGCTTTTTTTGGCATTCCTGCGAAGGCAGGAATCAGACTCTTGCCTTCGCATGAGTCTGAACTCTGGTTCCCAAGTTCACAGACTGTGTGAAAACTAAATTGATAAAACACCATAT
>CAYQOI010000347.1:0-4487 GCA_964419085.1 uncultured Cytophagia bacterium
CTTATCTGAAACATCTTCCCGCTGCAAGACGATACTTGACGCCCGACTTGAACCGGCAGCCCGTCTGCGGTCTTTCTTATCTCGCCCCGGGAACGCGACGGCTGCCCGACCCGCGGGGAGCCTATCGCACGGAAGCCGTAGTCCCATTCGACGAAGTGGGCGACATTCGTACCTTCAATGCCATCGATTTTTCTACCGAGGAGCGGAAATTCAAGAAAGTCGTGGCGCGGGCCGAGACCAAAGGCGAGCACGCCTACTTCTATGTGGACACCACACAGAGTTTCGACCGCAAGAAGTTGGAAGAGCTGTTCACGCTTTTTGAAACAAAGATCTACGCGACCACGACGGGTATTTTCGGCGATGAGCCGCGGCCAGGCATTGATGGGGACCCGCGCATCACGATTCTTTTTCTGCCCATCAACGAGTCGCCCACTACGGTCGGCGACATCTCCGGCTATTTCTGGCCCGGCAACCAGTTCCCGAAAAGCCAGGTCAAGGAGAGCAATGAGCGCGAAATGCTCTACATCGATATCACCCGCCTGAACCGGTTTGGCGTGCAAGACGCGGCCTCCATCATCGCACACGAGTTTCAGCACCTCATCCACTGGAATCATGACCGGGATGAGGAAGTGTGGGTGAACGAAGGGCTCTCCGAGTACGCGTCTTTTGCCAACGGCTTCGGCATCCCCGAGGACCTGATGCTGTTTCTGGCCAACACCGACATCACGCTCATGTCGTGGACCAACCGGCCGCGCGACTACGCCCGCGTTTTCCTCTGGATCGCTTATCTGGTGGACCACTTCGGCGGCGACGGGTTTGCGCGCGACCTGGTGGCTGACCCGGCCAACGGGCTGGCCGGCCTGGCGCACCAACTCGACCGTCACCAGCCGGGAGTTACGGTGGAGCGGGTTTTCGGAGACTGGGCGGTGGCCAATTTTTTGGATGACACCGCTCTGGGCGATGGGAGGTACGGCTACACTTCGTTTGAGTTGCCCGCGCTGGTGCCCACGGTGACGTTCGGCTTCCTGCCGGTGGCCGATCGCTTCGCGGACGTCCACGCCTACGCGTCGGACTATCTGCTGTTCAGCGGCGGCAAGAATCTGGTGGTGACGCTGCGAGGACCGGTGGAACCCGGCGGCTTTTTTGCCAAGGCGGTCAAGCTCAGGAACGGCGGCGTGCCGGAAGTCATCGATGTGGAATTCAACGACACCGGTGAAGTGATTCTGCCGTTTTTGGACTTCGGCATAAACTTTGACCAACTGCTTTTGCTACCGTACTTTCTGGTGGACCCGGATGTCCAGTCCTCGGTCACCTATGAGTTTGCCGCGGAAGGAACCGGCGGCCCGGCCGCGTTTGCCGACACGCTGCAGTACCACGACAACGAGAGCCGGACGATCATCGCGCTGGGGTTGCCGTCCCCGCTGGTAAACTCGGAGCACTTCGATGCCTATGCCGTGCGTTTCACCCCGCTGGTGGACGGCATCCTGACGGGCGCGGATTTTGCCGTCTGGCGCACTACCGGCAGCGGCGGCACGGTGCGATTCTTTGTCTACGAGGACAGCCCGGACACGTCGGGTGCGCCGGGCGCCAAGATCGACTCGGTGGATGTGGAAAACGTGCACGGGACGGTGGGAAATATTACCTGGAACCACGTGGATTTCAGTGCCGGCGGCACCGTGCTGCAGGCGGGACACGATTTTCATCTGGGATGGGAGCTGGTGAACGCTGCGTTTGGCGATACCGTGTTCGCCATTCTGGACACGGCAAAAGTGCCCACCGACCGCTCCTCGGTCTTCGTGCGTGAGCGCCAGAGATGGGCCCATTTTGTCAAAGGCTTCAATTTTTTTATGCGCGCGATTGTCTCGGTGCCGGCGGATCCTTCGGTCCCGAAGATCACCGCAGGCTTGGTGCAGAACCCGGTGTTCAGCGAGGTCGCGGATGTGTTCGTCGTGGGTCAAAAGTCCCTGAATCCGGTCAGCGTCGAAGGGACGTTCGCGCTGGGCGATTCGGTGCACGCGCTTGCGTTTCACGCCATCGATGACTCCAACAAGGTGTTCGTGGACGACCGTTTCCGGCTGTTTGCCAGCGGGCAGGCCCAACTGGTTGTCTCCGCGAGAAACCGGTTTGGAACCATCATGGGCACGGATTCCCTGCTGCTCACCGTCTCGCTCGTGAACGGTGAAGCGGGAGGCGAAATCAAAGCGCCGGACGGGAAGTTCACTTTGCATCTGCCTGCCGGCGCCATCGAGAAGCAGGTCTATCTCACCGCGTTTCCGTTTACCGCACCGGTGGTGTTCCTGCGACGGGAGCCGCCGGTGTTTGACGGCAGCAAACCCACGGAACAGCTCTACTCCATCGGGCCGCCGGGCCTGACCTTCGAGCAGCCCGCGCAGCTCACCTTTGCGTACGACGAAAACGTCCAAGCGATGCTCGAGGAAAACGACCTCGCCATCGCTTTTCTCGATGGCAGCAAATGGGTTTTGCTGGGCGGCGAGTTGTACAGGCAGAACAAGACCATCTCGGTGCTGGTGAACCGCACCGGCAGTTACGCCCTGGTCATCAAAAGCTCGGGTTCGGCCAGCGAAGTCGCCGAAGTGCCTGAGCGCTTCTATCTGCAGCAGAACTATCCCAATCCGTTCAATCCCCGGACTTCCATCCGGTTCGGTCTGCCGAAGACCACCCACACGACCATGCGCATCATCAACCTCAAGGGCCAGGTGATCGCGGTGCTTCTGGACCGGGTGGTGGAGGCCGGCGAGCACACCGTGGAGTGGGACGGAACAGACGACCGCAAAGTGCCGGTTGCCAGCGGTGTGTACCTGTACCAGCTCAAGGCCGACAAGTTCGTGGAAACGAAGAAGCTCGTGCTGGTGAAGTAAAATGCGGTGTTTGCGCAGAAGGCTCACTTTGGGGTTGGGGCTTGGCGCCCTCCTCCTGGTCTCGAATTGCGGCGGCGGGCCCACCGCTCCCTCGCTGCGCGACGCCGAGACGTTGACCCGGGAGGGGTGGGCTGCCTTCGAGACGGGGGAGTTTGCCCGCGCCGCGGCGAAATTCGATTCCGCGCAAAAAGCGAATCCCGATTTTGCGGAGGCTTACAACGGTGCCGGTTGGGCCTACGCGCGATTGGGCGAGTTCCAGCGCGGCGGTGAGAATTTCGACATGGCGATAAATCTGGCGCCGGACAAAGTGGAGCCCCGCGCCGGTGCCGCGTTGACCGACCACGCGTTGGGCCGTTTCCAGGATGCCATCGAGCACGCGCTCTTTGTTCTCAGCAAGGAGCCCGATTTCGTCTTCTCACACGACGCCTCGATAGATGCGCTGGACATCCGCATCACCCTGGCGCTGAGCTATTTTGCGGTGGCGGATTTTGTGGATGCGGCCGCACAGATGGATATCATCGACCCGGCACACAGTCCCCACTCCACCGACCCGCAGCTTCTCATCCGCGAGATCATGCGGTTTATGGGGTTGATCCGGTGAGGGCCTCCGGGAGCTGGGCTGGGAACTGGCGTGGGGACCGAGAACACTCTTTGAATTTTTGCTCGCCGATCCCGGGTTCGGCGGTTCTAATCTGAATAATTCACAACTGTCTCGGTCATCTCATTTTGTGTCGTTCCGGCTCCGCCGATGGCGGATGCCGGAACCTCATAGCACGTACCGATGCTGGACAAAGACATCAGTTTTTTTCGCAATTCCGCGTTCACTGAGTAGCGAAAAACCGGAACAGCTTAAGTTCATCCGTTTCAAAACGTTCGGTCCCACCTATTTGCGTTTTGTGAATAATCCGGACGAAAAGTAAAGTTGCTCCAACCATTCAAAATCACAAAACTTCGAAAATCATGTCGCAGCGTGGGGATCCGGTGTTGCAAGATGTAAATACGCATCGAGAACAAATCTTAGGACATCTTTTCGAAGACATCCTCCTCGGTAAACACGCCCTGGGCCTGAGCTTTGGCCATCATTTTATTCCTCAATTCTCTGAACCGTTTGATAAAAATATATTCTTCAAGAGCGTTTCTAACGATTTGGCTTTTGGAAAGACCTTCTCTCTTGGCAATCTTGGTGAGCTCAGAGGTGATTTTTTCAGGCAAGCTTACGGTGACGTGTTGTTTCATTATATTGAACTCTTTTTTTGACTTGCCTCAAATATACATATGCGACGAAACTTAATCAATTGGGTTTTGATTCAGACCTGAGAGCCAGTTCGTCTTGTTACCGCTAACTGAGTGAGTTTCTCCCCTAGCACTTAGACCAGCCGCAGTTGTGACACACCATGCAGCCGGTTTCGTGGATCACGTCCGCGCCGCAGTCGGGGCACGCCATGTGTTCGGCAGGGCGTGAAGTGGGCACCGGTTGCGTGGTGGCCGCCGAAGCCTGTTCCTTTTTGTCAGACGTCGGCTTGCTCAGTTTTCCCGTGCGGATGAGATAGCGCTCCAGCGCTTTGCCGATGGCGTCGGGGACAGAGAGGATGAGCTCGCCGTTTTCCC
>CAYQOI010000348.1:0-4483 GCA_964419085.1 uncultured Cytophagia bacterium
ATCGCATCCCCAAATGGTCGAGCACATCTCCGCGGTGCGCGAAGTTCTGGGACGGCTGCATCTTTCGCACAAGCCCGTGCTTCACGTTTTCAACAAAATCGACCAGTTGGAAGAGCGGGGAGCCATCGCCCGACTCAAGCGGCAGTACGCGCCCGCGGTTTTTGTGTCCGCCAGCAAGGGCCTGTTTCTGCGGGAACTGAGGCAGCGGGTTCTACAACTCTACCAGCAGTCCTTTGCGGAATTGGAGCTCTCGGTTTCGCTGAAGACGGGCGACACGATTTCGAGGATTTATGCCCTTGCGGATGTGCTGGAAATTCAGTACAATTCAGATAGGGCTCGTCTGGTGGTGAAAGTGAAGACTGACAGGGTCGCCAAAATCCAACAACTTCCCGGGGTCTCCGTACTCGACCGAGCCGATGCCTACGAACCGGCGATGGAGGAGGTCGAATCAAAAACGGCCGTGGACGGGGAGTGAACCGCAGACCGAAAGGTCAGCACGTTCTGGTTTTGCCATCATGTTCAACATCATTCTAATCCTACTCGTGCAGCTTGCGCTGGGGGTAATCAGACCTGTGTCGGCGCAGGACCTGTTGCGCCGCAACCGGGAGACGAATCCCAACTACCGCGAGGGCGACTGGATCAGCTACTCCGACGCCAGGTTTGTGACGTCCATCGCCGTGGGCGACCAGTACGTTTACTTTGGTACCCTGCATTCGGGCATTACACGGTTGGACCCGTTTCAAAACCGCTGGACGTACCCCTGGACCACCAGCAACGGGCTGGCGGATAACGAGGTCTGGGCTGTGGCCTACGATGCCGACACCGGCTATCTGTGGTGTGCCACCCGCACCGCGATCAGTTACTACCACCCCACCGCGCGCAGGTGGCGAAACTTCTTCAAAGATGAGTTTGGTCTACCGTTCTCCGATCGAGTGGAATCCATCGGGATCGGCCAGGACCGGGTCTTTTTCGAAACGCGAGCCAGGCGGCTGTTTGAAGCGAGCAAGTTCGGTGGTGTGGTGTTGGTGGCCAGCAGAGGGTTGAACAACGGCGCGGGTAACAACGACATCCGCTGGTTCGGAAGACGTGCAAAAAAAGTGCGCCAACTGCCGCATTTCTTCATGACCGACGGCTATATTTTCAATCCTGGCGGAGAGGTGGAAGACCGGAACTTTCGTCGGGCCAAAGTGAGCGTTGTGGTCGAGGATCAGTGGAGCAATCTCTGGGTGGGCACCTGGGGCCTCGGCGTGGGGCGCGGCGATCTGCGCACCCAGCGGCTGGAGATGCTCAACTTCGGGTTGGTGAACCCCTCGGTCAACGCGCTCAACTTCTACGACAAGGTGTTGTGGATAGGCGGTCTGCGCCCCAACCTGCGCAGGTCATCCTTTGAAGACGCGGGCGGCATCACCGCGTGGGACCAGAACCGCGAAGTCTGGACCACCTACGAGCAGCGGGACATCTCGGATCTGGAAAGCGACGAGGTCTACTCCATCACCGTGGACGACGACGATATCTGGTTCTCCACCAATCACGGGCTGACCCGCTACTCCATTCCCAGGAATCGCTGGAAGACGTTCGACCGCTACGATGGGCTTTCAGACAACGTGGTGTTCGATACCGTGGTGGACGATTCCTCCATCTGGGTGGGCACCGCCAACGGCATCGACCGCATTTTCAAACAGAGCCTGGCCACGGGGAAGAAAGACAGCCTCAAGCTGGAACATATCAATGCCGGCGACCTGACCATCGTGCGGGTGCGGGATCTCGAGTTGATGGAAAATCTGCTCTGGGCCGCCACCGACAACGGCATCTATGTGTATGACACGAAAAAGCGGATGGGAGGGTTCAGCGACGAAATCAATGGACCGCAGACACGCACCATCACCAGCATCTCGCGGTATGAAAACGAAGTCTGGTTCGGCAGTCTGGAGGGGATCGATGTGTACGACGTGGAGAAGCGCGAATGGTTGGGCGTGCCGGAAGGACGATTCTTTCCCAACCGCGTGATCAACAAAATCGTTGCCGCACACGACGCGGTTTGGGCTGCCACCAACCGCGGGGTGCTGAAGTTCAACCGCAAGGACAAAACCTGGCGCACCTTTACCACCGAAGACGGCCTCATCTCCAACCGCGTCAACGCGATTCTGCTGGACGGAGACAACATCTGGTTTGGCACCGACCGGGGGCTGACCCAGTTCTTCTGGAACGATCCCAGTCGTATCGACTGACCCGGCCGTCCTCCCACCGAGAATGACCTTGCTTTTTGTTTTTGAATGGATTAAGTTCTGAGCGGAAACGCAGCTTTGGATTCCGGCTGCGCACAATACAACAGGGGTGGTCATGAAAACCAGGCATGTCTGTATCATCGGTGACGCGCGCAAGATGACGGAGCTTTCCGATGCGTCTGTTCATCTGGTGGTGACGTCTCCGCCCTACTGGCAACTGAAAGATTACGGCACGACGACACAAATCGGCTTCGACGATTCCTACGAAGCCTATATCAACCACCTGAATCTGGTCTGGCAAGAGTGTTATCGAGTGCTGCATCCTGGCTGCCGCATGGTGGTGAACGTGGGCGACCAGTTTGCGCGCGCGGTCTACTACGGGCGTTACAAGATCATTCCCATCCGTACCGAAATCATCCGGTTCTGTGAGACCATCGGCTTCGATTATCTGGGTGCGATCATCTGGCAGAAGAAGACGACCATGAATACCACCGGAGGCGCGACCGTCATGGGGTCTTACCCCTATCCGCGCAACGGAATCGTCGAAATCGACTATGAGTTCATCCTGATTTTCAAAAAGGGAGGCTCGCCCCCGAAAGTTTCAAAAGCAGTCAAAGAGCGCTCCCGAATCGGCAAGGAGAAGTGGAAGGAGTATTTTGCCGGCCACTGGTATTTCAACGGTGAAAGGCAAGACGGTCACATCGCCATGTTTCCCGTCGAGTTGCCCCGGCGCGCCATCGAAATGTTTACGTTCGTGGGGGAAACGGTTCTGGATCCGTTTCTCGGCAGTGGCACCACGTCGCTGGCGGCGATGCTTACCGGCCGGAATTCGGTGGGGTATGAGATCAACAAGGCGTTTTTGCCGGCCATCAAAAGCAAGCTCGCTCCTTACGAGGACTCATTGTTTGACCATTGCGACGTCATATATCGGGAACAACCGGCAGAGGAAGTCGATTGGGAGCGGGAGTTTCAAAAGCTGCCCTACGTTTTCACCGATCCCGTCAAATTCGAGAAGAAAGTCGACCCGCGGCGGCTCAAATTTGGCTCCAAGATAAGCATGGTGGATGCCAAAGCGGGCGTGAGGCGAGAGGAGTATCACACGGTCAAGGAAATCGTCGACGGAAACCTGATAAAGCTGAGCAACGGTTTGCTGGTGAGGCTCACGGGTGTGAAGGTCCCGCTTGCTCTTCGTCACAGGGCAAAAACCTACCTGGAGAAAAAGATACTCAAGCGACCCGTATATCTCCGTTTTGATGAGAAAAAGTACGATGAGGAGAATCGGCTCCTGGGTTACGTCTACATGAAAAACAAGACGTTTGTCAACGCCCATCTGATCAAAGAAGGGTTGGCCGAAGTGGACACGGAATTCGAGTTCAGGCACAAGTCGAAATTTCAAGACCTGGTGGCCCGCCCCGTTTCACATGACGACAATCAGCTCCGTGTGTCGGACTGTTAACCGGCGGGTGTAATGGATCTCTTCGACCAACAAGCACAGGAGATGCGCCGCAAAACCACGCCGTTGGCGGACCGCATGCGCCCCAAATCTCTGGCCGAGTTTGTGGGGCAGGAACACCTGGTGGGCGAGGGTCGGGTGCTGCGCCGGGCCATCGAGCAGGACGAGCTGGCATCCATGATCTTCTGGGGGCCGCCCGGCGTGGGCAAGACCACGCTTGCGCAGATCATCGCGCGGGAGACCCGCTCCGATTTCTTCGAAATCAGCGCGGTGACTGCGGGAGTGGCGGACATCCGCAAAATCCTGAAAAAGGCCGAAGCCAACCGGGCACTCGCCAAGCACACCATCCTGTTCATCGATGAAATCCACCGCTTTAACAAAGCGCAGCAGGACGCACTGCTGCACCGGGTGGAGGACGGGACGGTGCTGCTCATCGGCGCGACCACCGAGAACCCCTCGTTTGAAGTCATCGCGCCGCTTCTGTCTCGCTGCCGGGTCTACCGCTTGCAGCCGCTGACATTTGAAGAAATCGACACCATCGTAGGCCGCGCGCTGCAAAGCGATGAGCTGCTGAGCCGCACTCCGGTGCAGTTTCAGGGACAGGCTCGGCACCTGCTGGTGAACATGGCGGGCGGAGATGCCCGCAGTGCGCTGAACGCGCTGGAGCTGGCTGTGCGTCTGGCGCCGAAGTCCAAGGGCGGCGGCGTCACCATCGATGAGGAGACGGTGCGGGAGGCCCTGCAGTCTCGCGCTACGCCTTACGACAAGAAAGGCGACTACCACTACGATGTGATTTCCGCGTTCA
>CAYQOI010000349.1:0-4478 GCA_964419085.1 uncultured Cytophagia bacterium
TCCAAGTATCACCGCATCGAAGTGGTGGAAAACGAGAATTTCGGCCGCATGCTGTTTCTGGACGGCGACCTTCAGATCGCAGAAAAGGACGTGCACCTGTACAACGAGGCGATGGTCGCGCCGTTGCGCCAGGCGGCTAAATTGGACAGGGTGGCGATTTTAGGTGGGGGAGACGGCGGTGTGCTCAACGAAGTCCTGAAGCTCAAGCCCGGTCGCGTGGCACTGGTGGACATCGACGGCGAGGTGATCGAGGTTGCGAAGGAGTTCCTCCCCACGGTCTGCGGCGATGCGTTCCAACGGCGCAACGTCGAAGTGGTGGTGGGGGACGCCAATGACTTTCTGGAGCGGGAGAGCGGATTCGACGGCGTGGTCTACGACCTGACCATGGATCCGGAATTGCTCACCAACAAAGACAAGTATCAATTCATGCACGACCTGTTTGCGAAGATTCATCGCAGCATGAATCCCGGCGGGATTCTTAGCATGCAGTGCTGTTCGCAACACGACACGCGAACGCTGGGCGTGGTGAAGGAGGTGCTCTCAGCGTTTTTCGCCGAGACCGCGTTCCGTACCGTCTTCATTCCGTCGTACTGCGAACCGTGGATTTTTGGCTCCGGGCGCAAAGAATAGAAGTGGCGAAGCCGCGATGACGGAAATACAACTTGAATTTGAGGCGGCTTTTCCTTATAATGATTCAATTGATTGTCTGACGCACCTAACGAGAGGCGAGTTGCTATGGGCATGACGGTGACCGAAAAGATTCTGGCCAATCGCGCCGGGCTCAAAGAGGTGAAACCGGGTGATTTGATTTTCGCCAAAATCGACATCGCGATGGCGACGGATATTTCGTCTCCTTTGACCATAAAGGTTTTCCAGGAAATGGGCGCGGAGCGGGTTTTCGATCCCGAAAAGATTCCGCTGGTGCACGACCACCTGGTGCCGGCCAAGGATATCAAATCCGCGGAGTTCTCCAAGATGATGCGCAATTTTGCGCGCGAGCAGGGCATCAAATACTACTACGAGGTTGGACGCTCGGGGATTTCCCACCAGTTGTTGCCGGAGCAGGGCTTGATTCACCCCGGCGATGTGGTCTTCGGTGCGGATTCGCACAGCACGACGTACGGTGCGCTCGGGTGTTTCGCCACGGGGGTAGGGAGCACGGACATGGCCGCGGCCTGGGTGCTGGGCGAAAGCTGGCTACGGGTACCCGAATCCATCAAAATCACCTTTACCGGCAAGCTGCCCGAGTGGGTCTCGGCCAAAGACATGATGCTGCTGGTGTGCCGTGACCTCGGGCTGGAAGGCGGGACGTACAAGGCGCTGGAATTCGGCGGCCCGGCCATCGAGGCCATGCCCATGTACGACCGCTTCGTTTTCGCCAACATGACCATCGAATGCGGCGGAAAGAACGGGGTGGTGCTGGCCGATGAGGTGACCCGCGAATACCTGCGCGGCCGCGCGAAAAAGCCCGAGGAGGAGTGGCAGTTTTTCAAGCCGGACCCGGACGCGACGTATTGCCGCGAGCTGAGTTACGATGTCAGCGACTTGCAGCCCATGGCCGCACAACCCCATCTGCCTGGCAATGTCGTGCCGGTCTCCGAGGTGGAGCCGGTACCGGTGGACCAGGTGTACATCGGGTCGTGCACCAACGGCAAGATCGAAGACCTGCGCATCGCGGCGCGAGTGCTCAAGGGCCGGAAAGTGTTCGAGAGAACCCGCATGGTGGTGGTGCCTGCCACCGAACAGATCTACCACCAGATGCTGACCGAGGGCCTGGCGGAGATTTTTCATGAAGCCGGTGCGTCCATCGGGCCGCCCACGTGCGGCGCGTGTTTCGGCGCGCACATGGGCGTGATGGCGGAAGGCGAGGTGGGCGTGTTCACCACCAATCGCAACTTCGTGGGCCGCAACGGCCACACCTCGGCAAAGGTGTACCTGGTGAGCCCGGCGGTGGCCGCGGCCACCGCGATCCGGGGTGTCATCACCGACCCGCGGGAGGTTATGAACTGAGCATCGTCTGTGAAAGCGCTCTCCGCGCGGCGAGCCCGGAGCGGCGCGCAAAGGTTACCTGAGACTCACATGGTTGCAGAAAGGACAATTACGATTACGTGGCAGTTTCAGAGGAGGTCTACGACGTCGTCATAATCGGCGCGGGCCCCGGTGGGCTCGCGTGCGCCATTGCCGCAGGGCAGCACAATCTCACCTACCTGGTTCTGGACAAGGGATGTCTGGTCAACTCGATCTACCATTTCCCCACCAATCTGGTCTTTTTTTCTACTCCTGAGCTGCTGGAAATCGGCAACCTCCCTTTTATTATCTCGGGTGAGAAGCCGACCCGCACCGAGGTGTTGAAGTACTACCGCCGGGTCGCGGACCATTTCAACCTGCGACTCAATCTGTTCGAGCGGGTTGAAAAGGTTGAGGGCGAATTGCACAATTTTCGCGTGGCCACCTCCAAAGGCCGCTGCTACCGCTGCCGCCACCTGGTGGTGGCTACCGGACAATTCGATCATCCCAACATGATGAACATTCCGGGCGAAAATCTTGAAAAGGTTCACCACTACTACCGGGAGGGGCATCCGTACTACCGCAAGAAGGTGGCGGTGATCGGCGGCAAGAACTCCGCGGTGGAAGCCGCGCTGGACCTCTACAAACATGGCGCCGACGTGACGTTGATCCATCGGGGTGAAACCTTCGGCTCGTCTGTGAAGTACTGGATTCTTCCGGACATCCAGAATCGCATCAAGGAGGGGAAGATCACCGCGCGGTTCAACACCGTGGTCAGCGAGATTCGAGAGGATCATCTGGTGCTGCGGGGCCGCGACGGCGGTGAAACGACGATTGCCAACGACGTGGTGTTTGCGCTCACCGGCTACCGGCCGGATGAGGCGTTTTTGCGCAAGCTTGGCCTCGAATTGGACGCCGAATGTGCGCCCGTGCACGACCCGAAAACACTTGAAACTAACGTTCCCGGTGTGTATATTGCAGGAGTTTTGACGGCCGGCGCGGACGGCAGCAAAGTCTTCATCGAGAACTCGCGCCACCACGGGAACATAATCATGGGACACATACGCAATGGCAAAAAGTGAGACGTTCGATCTGGCGGTAATCGGCGGGGGACCGGGTGGCTATGTCGCGGCCATTCGGGCGGCGCAGTTGGGAATGAAATCCGCGGTGATCGAAAAAGACCGGGTGGGCGGGTTGTGCCTGAACTGGGGCTGCATTCCCAGCAAGGCGCTGCTCAGGAGCGCGGAGATTTACCGGCTGTTTCAGCACGCGGGGGAGTTCGGTCTCAGCGTCACGGGTTTGAAATTCGACGCCAAAAAGATCATCCAGCGCAGCAGAGTCGCGGCTGAAAGGCTGAGCAAAGGCGTCGAGTTCCTGCTGCGCAAGAACAAGGTGACGCACCTGCACGGCACGGCCACGATTCTGAAGAAAGGCGAGATCGAGATCGCGGAGAATGGGAAAGCGAAGCAATCCGTTCAGGCCAAAAACATCGTGGTGGCGACGGGCGGCTTCACCCGGACCCTGCCCGGCGTGAAGATCGACGGCAAGAAGGTCATCTCCAGTCGCGAGGCGTTGGTGCTGGAACCGTGGCCGGAGTCGATCATCATCATCGGCGGCGGGCCCATCGGTGTGGAGTTCGCCTACTTTTACAGCGCATTCGGGGTCAAATGCACGGTGGTGGAGATGATGCCGCACATCCTGCCGTTCGAGGACGCGGAGATCGTCGAGATTCTGGAAAAAAATTTTAAAAAGAACAAAATAGAGATTTTGACCGAGACCAAAGTGGAGAGCGTCAAAGCCACGGCAAAGGGCGTCACGGTGAAGGTGGGCGACAAGAGCGGTGGCGCCAAAGAGCTGAGCGCGGACCTGGCCTTGATGGCGGTGGGCTTTGGCGGCCTGACCGAGGGCATCGGCCTGGAAAACGTTGGGGTCAAGACCGAGAAGACCTTCATCACAGTTGACGAGAACTACAAGACCAACGTCGATGGGATCTATGCCATCGGAGACGTCATCGGCCCGCCGCTGCTGGCACACGTGGCTTCCGCCGAAGCGCTTTTCATGGTGGAGAAGCTGGCCGGCCTGGACCCGATGCCGGTGAACTACGAGAACATTCCCAGTTGCACCTACTGCCAGCCGCAGGTGGCCAGCGTGGGGATGACCGAGGAGAAGGCACTGGCCGCGGGGCACAAGGTCAAAATCGGGCGCTTTCCTTTCCGCGCCAATGGCAAATCCATCGCGGTGGGAGAGACAGAGGGCATGGTGAAACTGATTTTCGACGAGAAATACGGCGAACTGCTGGGGGCCCACATCATCGGGGTGGAGGCCACCGATATGATCGCGGAATTGGGTGTGGCCCGCACGCTGGAAACCACGCACGTGGAGCTTCTCAAGACGGTTCACGCCCACCCCACGCTCACCGAGGCGGTGATGGAAGCGGCCGGCGAGGCATTTGGGGAGGCGATTCATATTTA
>CAYQOI010000350.1:0-4469 GCA_964419085.1 uncultured Cytophagia bacterium
TTGAACCGCTGGGTTAAAGAAGGTGGAACGGATTGAGAGGAGCTCCACGTCCGCTGTTTTTATGCAAATCCGTGTTTTCGCCGAAAAGTGGTCAGGAGTCTTTTGTTGCAATATGTTCATCCGCTAAAGCTTGCAAAATTGATGGACTATATTAAATTATATCGGTTTGACGCAGAGGAGCCAGGATGAGCGACTTGCAAGAAACGGAAGAAATGAAAAATTTTGCCATCAAGGATTGCGCGTTGATCGCGTTGGCCACCGGCAAGCGGGCGCAGAATCTGCGCGAGCTCCGCAACTTTGTCGCGGAGATCGAACTGGACAGCATCTACTACCATTTCTGGGGCGGGCGCCTGCGCCCCCGCTTCGACGACCCGGAATTTCACAACGATTTTGCCGTGTGGGCCCGGCACGGGCTTCACGACAAGGTGCTGGCAGAGCGGCTGAGCCTCATCGACCCGACGCTCTACACAGATCTCGATGATCTGCGCACCGAGCTTCTGGAGGTGATCGAGGCGCGGTTGGATGAACTGGAGTATCCCCCGCTCGCCAAGTACGATGACCAGTTTGAATTCATCCGTTCGCAGATCGTCATTTTTGACACGCACCAGGAGGTGAGCGTTCCCGAGGAGTTCGTTCCCATCCTGCCCAGGATGTCGGTGGGCAGCATCTTCTACCACTTCATCGATGCTCGCAGCCGCAACGACAGCCATCTTGATGATTTTCAAAACTGGATGAGGGACCTCGATCCCCAGTATGTGGAATTGTGTGACACGATTCATGAAATCGACCCCTACTTTTGCTCGCTGGTGGAACTGCGGGCTAAGCTGGTTCGGGTGTTTGAGTCGTTTTTCGGGAAGGTTGCCGCATGAGTGAAATACTGAACAACTATGCCGAGGTTGCAGGACAGGATGTCGTGGACCACCTGCGACAACTGGCGAAGCCGCTTGCGGGGATGCACGTGGTGCATGTCAATTCCACGCGAGTCGGAGGAGGGGTTGCCGAGATTTTGCACAAGATGGTCCCCCTCATGCAGGAGTTGGGGCTGGAGACCTCCTGGGAGGTGATCAGCGGCGAGTCGGAGTTTTATCAGTGCACCAAGAGCTTCCACAATGCGTTGCAAGGCGACCGGTTGAACGTTCCCCAGCGGCTGCTCGATACGTACGAAAAGACCAACGCCCAAACCGCCGAGGCGCTGCGGGAAAAACTTCAGGGCGCCAACATCGTGATCATCCACGATCCGCAGCCCGCGGCCCTCATCGAGCACTTCAAAGACCGCCTGGGCAAGTGGGTCTGGCGCTGCCACATCGATGTGAGCCGGCCTTACCGGCCGGTGTGGCGGTACCTCCGGAATTTCGTGCAACAGTACGACGCGAGCGTGTTCTCGCTCTCGTCGTTTGCTCAGCCGCTGCCGCATCCCATCTACTTGATCCCGCCGAGCATCGATCCGTTGCATGACAAGAACATCGAGTTGGACGCGGAAGAGATTCAGTCCGTATTCAGCCGCTTCGACATGGATCCCGAGCGGCCGCTCATCCTTCAGGTTTCCCGCTACGATCGCTTTAAAGACCCGGTGGGGGTAATCCAGGCGTACAAAATGGCCAAGCGGTTCCAGCCGTCGTTGCAGTTGGCGCTGGCGGGCGGCGGCGCCACCGATGATCCCGAAGGAGAGATCGTTTTGCGAGATGTGCGCGCTGCGGCCAACGACGATCCCGACATTCACGTGCTGCTGCTGCCCGGCGACGCGCACCGGACCATCAACGCGCTGCAGCGCGCCGCGGAGATCATTCTGCAGAAATCCATCAAAGAAGGATTCGGGTTGACCGTCACCGAGGCGATGTGGAAAAACAAGCCGGTCATCGGCGGCGACACCGGGGGCATTCGCATCCAGGTGGTAAACTACCATACGGGGTTTCTGGTGAATACACCGGAAGGGGCCGCCTTGCGGATCCGGTATCTGTTGAACAATCGGGACAAGCTCATGGAAATGGGCAACAAGGCGCGGAGATTCGTGAAGGAGAACTTCCTGATCACCCGCCACCTGCGCGAGTACCTCACCCTGTTTGTCGCCCTTCTCCACGAGAGGGAAGACCGGATCGAGCTGGGTTGATATTTTTGTGAAACGCCTCAATCCCAAATTCGACCTTGAAAGCTTTTTCTCTCAACTACAGATCGCTGCGCAAAGCGCGCTGCTTTTAGATTACGACGGCACGCTCGCGCCGTTTCAGCTGCAGCGGGACCAGGCTTTCCCCTATCCGGGCGTGCGGGAAATGCTTTCGCGTTTGCTCCACGGCGGTCGCACTCGTATCGTGATTGTCAGCGGCCGCGCCATAAAAGACTTGATCCCCATCTTGAATTTGAATAAGTTACCAGAGATTTGGGGCGCACACGGGATGGAACGTTTGACCGCGGAGGGAAGCTACGAGCTTACGGCGCTCCCCAAAGAGGTTGTAGCCACCCTGGAGGCGGCCAGCGCCTGGGCGGAAGAGGTTGGTCTGGCAGGAAACGCAGAGAGCAAGCCCGGCTGTTTGGCTTTTCATTGGCGGGGTCTTCCTGACACCAAGGCCCGTGAGATTCTTGACCTGGTGACAGAGACCTGGTCCGGGAAAAACGGTCTGCGCCTCATCCCTTTCGACGGTGGAGTGGAGTTGCGTGCCACCGCGAAAAACAAGGGCGATGCGGTGGCCACGGTTTTGTCTGAAATGCACGACGACGGCGTAGCCGCGTATCTGGGCGACGACCAGACGGACGAGGATGCCTTCAACGCCATAAAGGGTCGCGGGGCGGCGGTGTTGGTGAATCCTGAGGTGCGCCAAACCGCGGCCGACTTGCAGATCGTGCCGCCGGGTGAATTGCTGGAATTTCTCCAGCGCTGGGCCGCGGCCACCGGCGCCTGAGTTTCTGCCCCGACCACCGGCGCGGCTGAACGCGGCGGCACTGATACGAGAGAGGAAGCTTTTCCGACAATATTTTATGGACTCGCCTGAAAACCGTTTCATCATCGTTTCCAATCGTCTGCCCATTGTTCTGCATCAGGAGGAAGACAACCAGTGGACGGTGCGACCCGGCTCTGGGGGGCTTGTCACCGCGCTGGCGCCGGTGCTGCGCAACCGGGGAGGCATCTGGATCGGCTGGCCTGGCAGCGTGGGCGACAGCCCGGAGGAGCTGGAGCAGCTTCTCGCCCGGGAGAAGCAGAAGTTCGGCTACCTGCTCAAACCCGTCACCCTGACGCCCGCGGAAAAGGAGAACTACTACGAGGGGTTTGCCAACGAGATCATCTGGCCGCTGTTCCACGATTTCGCCGCGTACTGCAATTTCGCGCCCGAGTACTGGGAGGCTTACCAGCAGGTCAATTTCAAATTCGCCAGCGAAATCACCCGCAACCTGCGGAAGACGGATTTCGTCTGGGTGCACGATTACCATCTGATGGGTGTGGCCAAAGAGTTGCGGGAGATGGGACTGGAATCCCGGATCGCGTTTTTCTTACACATCCCGTTTCCGCCGCTGGACATTTTCATCAGGCTGCCGTGGCGGTTCCAGATCCTGCAGTCTCTGCTGCAGTACGACGTCATCGGCTTCCAGACCCTGCGTGACCGGCGCAACTTCCTCCACTGTGTCCGCACCCTGCTTCCGGGGATGCGACGGTTCGGCCGGGGACCCGTGAGCACGCTACACCAGGGCGACCGGGAGGTGCGAGTGGGGGTGTTTGCCGTCAGCATCGACTTCAACGAATTTGAGAAAATGGCAGAAAGTCAGGAAGTGGCGGACCAGGCCTGGTACATTCACGAAGACCTGCCGGAGCAGAAAATCATTCTGGGCGTCGATCGTCTGGATTACACCAAGGGGATCATCGAACGACTGCAGGCGTATCGGAATGCGCTGCAGCGCCATCCCGACCTGCACAAAAAAGCCACGCTGGTGCAGGTGGTGGTGCCCAGCCGGCGCAGCATCCCCAAGTATGAAGCCCTGAAGGATGAGATCGAACGGCTGGTGAGCGAGATCAACGGTCAGTTCACGCAGTCCGGGTGGGTTCCCATTCACTACATTTTCCGCAATCTGGACCGCGCCGAACTGCTGGCCTACTACCGCACCGCGGAAATCGCGCTTGTCACGCCGTTGAAAGACGGAATGAATCTGGTGGCCAAAGAGTACTGTGCCTGCAACATCGAAGAGAACGGCGTACTGATCCTCAGCGAGTTCGCAGGTGCCGCGGCGGAATTCCAAAAGCACGCTTTGTTGGTGAATCCGCACGACATTCTGGGCATCGCGGATGCGCTCTACCGCGCGTTCACGATGGAAAGGGAGGAAAGAAAGGCCCGCATGAGCAAGCTGAGGCAGGTGGTGCGCAAGCACAACATCTTCTGGTGGGTGGACGCGTTTCTGCAGGCCGCTTTCGCCCGCGATATCGCCTCCTTCCCCCTCATCGATGAGTACATTCCGCAAGCGCTTTCAGAAAACGAACGCCTCTCTAT
>CAYQOI010000351.1:0-4467 GCA_964419085.1 uncultured Cytophagia bacterium
GCCATCGTGAAGCGAGTCATCGATGAACACGGTGGCACGATTTCGGTGGAAAGCCGTGAGGGCCAGGGAACAAGCTTTACCATCGCGTTGCCGGTGAGTCCGGCAACTCCGCCGGCCGACCAGGCCCATGAGAATCCGCTTTTGGAAACAAGTGAGTGAGTGAAAGCCCATGCATGCCACTATTTTAGTCGTCGATGATGAAAAGAATATCCGCCGGTCGCTGGAGATGATCTGTAGCGGGGAGGGGTACACGGTGAAGACCGCGGCAGACGGCGCGGAAGCGATGCGCGTTTTAAACGCCGAGCGCGTCGACCTCGTACTGCTGGATGTGGTGATGCCCGGCACCGACGGCCTTGAGGTGCTGCGCAAGATCAAGAAGGAAACACCGGAGACGGTGGTGATCATGATCTCGGGCAATGCCACCGTGCAGAACGCGGTGGCCGCCACCAAGGAGGGGGCGTACGACTTCATCGAAAAGCCCATCTCCAAAGAGAAGCTGCTCATCTCGCTGAAAAACGCGCTGGAAAGCCGTACGCTGCAGCGGGAGAATCTCGAACTGCGGCAGCAGATTTCCGGGCGTTTCCAGATGATCGGTGAAAGTCGTGCGATGAAGGAGATTCTGGAACAGATCGCTAAGGTCGCACCGACCAACGGGCGAGTGCTGATCCAGGGGGAAAGCGGCACCGGCAAGGAGCTCATCGCACGCGCCATTCACGAAAACAGCCTGCGCAAGTCCGGCCCGTTCATCAAAGTGAACTGCGCCGCGATTCCAGAGGAACTCATCGAGAGCGAGTTGTTCGGCAGCGTCAAGGGCGCGTACACCGGCGCGACGGAAACACGGGAGGGCAAATTCAGCCTCGCGGACGGCGGCACGCTCTTTTTGGATGAAGTGGGCGACATGAGCTTGAAGGTGCAAGCCAAGGTGCTGCGCGTCCTGCAGGAGGGGGAGTTCGAGAAGGTGGGCGGGCAAAAGACCATCAAAGTGGATGTGCGGGTTTTGGCCGCCACCAACAAGGACCTGGAGGCGGAGGTCAGGGCAGGCACTTTCCGCGAGGACCTCTACTTCCGGCTGAATGTCGTGCCCATCGTCTCACCCCCGCTGAGGCGGCGCAAGGAAGACATCCCGATTCTGGTGCAAAGTTTCATCGAGTCGTATGCGAGGGAAAATGGCGTGCGGAGCAAACAGGTGTCGGCAGAGGCCATGCAGGCGTTGCGCAATTACGACTGGCCCGGCAACATCCGCGAGCTCAAGAACATGGTGGAGCGCTTGATGATCATGTGCGCCGCAGAGGTCATCGACGTTGCCGATCTCCCCGGTCACATTCAGACACCGGTGGCACAGATTCCACTCAGGATGGAAGCGGGGATGACGCTGAAGGAAGTCAGAGAAAGCGTGGAGCGAGAGTACATCCGCAACACGCTCAAAAGCAACAACTGGAATATCAGTCAGGCCGCCAAGGCGCTGGATATCGATCGCACCAATCTGCACAAGAAAATCAAATACTACGGCTTGACGGAGACGGAGTGAGCTCAGGAGCTCTCTTTGGTGACGACCGTGATCTTCTCCTTCTTGCTTTCCTGGATGGTGGGGTTGGTGATGTAGAGGCTTTCCCGGCCGATGAGCCAGAGTTCCGGCAGGATCTCTCCCACAATTTCGCCGTTCTCAAATACCCGGACCACCGAGTTTGTGGAAACCACGACCGCAACCGCGCGGGTGTGGCGACTCATCGCGGCCGCGGCCATGTGGCGGGTCCCCAGTCCCAGTGGAAGCGTCACGCCTTGTGCCGGTGCCTCCAGGTAGCGCGCGGCAGAAAGCACGACGCCGGTGCCGGAAACGATGAACGCGCCGTCGAGCTGAGCAAGCTCCTTGACGGTCTCCCGCATGTCGGCGTTGTCGATTCTTTTCCGCTCCGGCGGATGGCCGTACAGCGGGTCCAGGATGAGCGGTCGCGAGTAGCGCAGGACTTTCTCCTCATCTCCAACCGTAAACAGCGTGCCGACTTTTCGTCCTTCCCGGCCCTCGCGAGCTAATTCCACGCACAGCTCCAGGACGCTTTCCAGCACCTCGGGGGAAACGCCACGTTCCGGGGTGCAGAGGTTTTTGAAGACGGTTCTCATCTCAGTGTCCTCCATTTTCTTCGACGCTTTCCAGGTTACCAGAGTTCACCACATCTAACATCGGTTTCCATTCTGCGCTCTTGTTGTAATGCAGCCGGCTGAGCAAGCGAGTGACCACGTAAGTTTCCAACTCCTGCCAGCGTTCCGCGGTGGGGTCATCGAGAGTCAGCGAACCGCCGGCCATCATGGTGTGGCCGCCCGCGCTGCCCCGCTTGCCCACGATTCTCTTCAGCGTGCCGCCCGCATTGGCATGCGCGTGGCTGCAGCGCAGCGAGACGAAGAGCGTGTTCTCGAAACGCCCCGTTGCCAGCGCCCAGGTGATGCGCTCGTGCCGCAGCAGGAGATCTGCAATTTGCGAAACAAATTCCGGTGAAGCCACTTCTCCCAGATGGACGTGTGCGATGTGCCGGAACACCCGGGCACTCTGCAGCGCGTGCAGCAGGAGTTGGAAGTAGTCGCGCGGCAGCTTCGGCCGATTAATTCTGGAGAGTTTTATTTTGTTGGCCTTCAAATAGACCGCCGCGTAGGTTTTGATGTCCCGTCTGGAGGCCTCCCGGCCAAACTCCTGTGTTTCGCTCCGGATGGCGTAGGCGGCAGCCGTGGCCAGATCGACGGTGAGTTCCAGCTCCGCTTCCTTGAGATATTCCAGCAGAATGGTCGTCGTGGCCGCGTAGTCGGGTCGAATGTCGGTGAAACGGGCCGGTTGTTTTTCGCTTTGCGGGTGGTGATCGAGGACGATCGTCGGCCGAATGGTGTCCGGCAGACTGTGGTTGCCGAAGCCCGGCTGGGTGTCCACCATCGCGATGTGTCGATACCGAGGGAAGCGGACTTCGTTCGCGTGTCGCAGTTTTACCTTCAGCAGTTGTACCATGGTGCGGTTTTCCGCACGGGTGATCAGCCCTCCGTACACCAGCCTCGTGCGGATTCGGTACCGTTTTCGAACCAGGTGGGCCAGCAGCATGCCGCTGGCCAGCGCGTCGGGGTCCGGATAGTTGTGCAAGAGGATCAGAAGAGTGCGGCAGTTCTGCAGCGTCTGGTCCAGGCGGCGTAATTTTCTCTTGGTGGTCATCGGTCAGTTTCTGACGTGCGTCGGTATTTTTTCTCCAGCGCGAGCTTCGCCACCAGCCCCATATGCGGAAACGCGCTTTTCCGCACGGGCTGCGCGGATGATAGAGAATCCGTCAACCCCACCGTTCTCCGCCGTTCCAGTGCCACCTTCAAGCCCAGGCCGTTTTCCGGAACAGGTAATCAGAACCAGAATCCCTGGTAGCGCCACCTGGGCATGCGGAGGGCGTGCGTGGGCAACTCCATCAATTCGCTCAACGCAGCTTCCGGACTGGTGGGAGCAAAACGGGGTTCCTGAATCTGCTCTTCGAGTTCCAACAGACGCTTGATGCGGTCCTCGGTGTGCGGGTGGGTGCGCAGCAGTGAGGGTTCCGGCACACGCCGGCCCGGAAAGAAGATGCGCTCCAGAAAACTCGCTTCCAGACGCTCGAGTTTGGCGAGGGCGCTGGCCAGTCCCCGCGGATCACCGGTGATTCGGGCGGCGTCCAGGTCGGCATCGTATTCCCGCTGCCGGGAGAGCCCGAGTTGCAGCAGCCCGCTGACGGTAGGAGCGAAGATCAGGGCCAGAATGAAAAGCCACGGGATTTGGTAGCCCCCGTAGAGCAGCAAAGGCAAATTGACAAACAGCAGGATCTGCCCCAAAACCGAGAACATGCTGGTGGTGCGGTTGACCATGTCGGCCAGGCTCATGACGTACAGGTCGTTGTTGCCGATGTGGCTGATCTCGTGCGCCAGCACGCCGGTGAGTTCTCGCGTGGTGAGATTTCTCAGAATGCCATCGGTCACCCCGATGGCCGCGTCCCGGCGATTGCCCACGGAAAACGCGTTCACCAACTGGCTCGGGATGTAGTAGAGATGTGGGGGCGCCGGCAAACCCGCCCGGTGTGACAGTTCCCGCACGATGTTGTAAAGCAACGGAGCCTCTTCGTAAGTGAGGAGACGCGCACGGTAGGCGCGCAGCACCAACCTCGGCGACACCTGCGAAGAAAAAGAAAACAACAGGAGGCCTGAGAGGGTCAACAAGAGCAATCCCGACGACCCGGCGATGAACCACCCCAAAAGAGAAAAAAGCAGAAGCATTCCTGCGAACAGAAGGGCCGAATGCAGAAAATTGCTCACCTTGCGTTTGACAATCTGCTCTGTCTTCATGGAAATCCTTTAAATTGCGGCACCCATCGAGCGCCGGACACAGCCTCGATGGGTGCCCGTGAACTTAGCTCGTTTCTTCTCGCTGCAAGCCGAACGATTTGAACGTGGCGGCGATCTGCTCGAACTGCCTCAGAT
>CAYQOI010000352.1:0-4452 GCA_964419085.1 uncultured Cytophagia bacterium
CCGGGACTCCTCGCTCCGCTTGCTGTTCCGTTCCGCGGCCAGCCGCAAAACGGGCAGGGCGCGGCTCTCTTTCACCTACCGGGGAGGGCTGCAAACCTACTACCGCCACGCAGTGGAAAACAAGCTCATCAACGAGGTCGAGGCTTCCGCGTCCGCGGGGGTGGGTAAAATCGTGCTGGCACTGCGTGCCTCCGGCCGCCTGAAGCTCTACCTCAACGATGTGTTGGACTATGCCTCGGGTAGCGTCGCCGGGCAGGTCCACCTGCCGGCCACGTGGGGCTTCCAGCATCGGTTGACGTTCACCGCTGCGGGATTGAATTACCAAAACTTCTCAGCGTTTGACTATTCGGACGTGGGCGTGAGCTGGTCCATCTCCAGAAGAATTACCCCTCGGTTGCAGAGCAGCGTGGAGCTTATCGGCAACCGCATCGCGTACCGCCGGCAGGTGCTCTTCCCCGAACAAGCCACGAGCTTTGTGGAGGAACCGCAGCGTGATCACAGCCTCGGCGTACGGGTGCACGTGGGCTACACCCGGCGCTTTTGGCTGAGCTTCAACTACCGGTTCCAGCAAAACAACTCCAACAGCCCCGATTTCGATTACACCAGGCATCAAGTGACGGTCATCTTCGGGTTTCCCGTTGCGCCCCGGGTTTGGCTGCGAGGATACGCCGCGGTTCAACTCAAGCGCTATTCGCAAAAAGTGCCGCAGATGTTTCCCATCGACATCGACACCGAGCGGGAAGAAAGCAACTTTCTCATCCTCGACCTGTCCCGTGACCTGAGCCCCAGCCTGACCGCCCTTCTCCGGCTGGCGTTTTATGACAACGAGTCGGTGATCCGCAGCCGGTTTTACCGCAAGACGCTCGTGACACTAGGGGTGGATTTCCGCTTCTGAGGTCTCAGATTTCTGAGACAGGTCGCAAAAATCTGAGGCGCGACCGGACCAAGGGGGGATAGATTGCGGAGACGCCGGGGTCGCGGGATGCCCTGGTTTCGTTTTGGCACGTCCGTTGCACGGAGGAAGGCGACGTGAACAAAGTGTGCGAAAGGGAACATCTGAAGCGTTCCCTGGCTCAATGACACCCTGATGTCATTCAGAAAGAATCCTTTTGATAAACAGGGGATCAGGATAGGGCGAAGGAGATTCCTTCTGAATGACGAAGACGCGGATGTCTGACTTTTCACACGGTGTAAAAGCTTTGGAGGACCGAAGTGCAGATTCCTCGTCCAATTGTGCTGTTGCTGATTCCCGCGCTCACCGCGTTCGGGTGTGATTTTCTCACCGTGTTTGGCAATGAGAGCACGGCGGGTAAGTCTGCTCCACCTGCTCAGGAAATTCTCTCGGTGGAAATCACGGGTGGGTTTGCCGGTGTGTATCAGACATTCCTGGTGGATGAAGCCGGTCGCGCCGTGTTCACGGACATGGGCACCGCCGCGGCCTGGGAGATGACGCTCACACCTGCAGGGTTGGACGCGCTGCGGCGTCTTTTTCTGGAAAACGGTTTTTTTCAACTCCGTGGCGACTACTTCAGCGGTGTCGTCGACGCGAACTTCTATTCCATCACCTTTAGCCACAACTCGCGCACCAACCACGTCAGGACCGACTATTTTGGCGCGCCTCCCAATCTCAAATGGATCGTGGACGGCATCAACGCACTGATCGCGAAAATCGAGAATGCCCGTCCGGCTCTCGAGTTGCGGCTCAGTCGACAGGAAATCGAGGCGGGGGAAAGTGTCGATTTGACGCTCCTGGTGGAGAATCGGAGCACCGAGACGCAGCGGCTGCATTTTGCCACCGGACAGATTTTCGATTTTTTGGTGCAGCGCGACGGACGCCCGGGCGATTTCGACGACCCCCAACTCCTGTGGAATTGGGCCCACGACCGGGTGTTCACGCAGAACACGTGGTTCCTGGATCTGGCGCCCGGCGAAAGCAGGTCCTACACGGTGACCTGGGACGGCCGGGACAACGCAGGCGAGCAAGTCACCGGCGAGGTACTGGTCGCCGCGAAGTTGGTCTCCAGCCCGGGTGGCAGCCCGGCGCGCGTCCGGCTGAATATTCTTGCGGGCCAGGCCCCGCCTGAGCGGAAACACGCGGAGGAGGTGCGGCCGTGAAGCGCCTGTGCCTCGCTGTTTTGCTCCTGCTGTTCGGCGGGTGCGAACGGACCGTGACGCGTTTCTCGCCGCCGGCACCGGGTGGCATCGAGTTCTTTCCGCTGCAGGTGGGCAACCAGTGGACCTACGAACTACAGCACGATTCCACATTCCAGATGGTGGTGCGGATCGTGGATTCCACAAGGATCGGTTCCCATCTGTATTTCGCGTTTGAACAAAACTACGCGATGAGCTCGCTTGCGGATACGACTTTTTATCGCACGGAAGGTGACACCCGAGTGTTTGTCAATCGCGGGGAGGGAGACAAACTTTACATCGATTTCGGGCGTCCCACCGGCAAGAGTTGGCCCAGCGAGAACGGCGTGGCCACCATCCGGGAGAAGAACGGGACCCGGGTGGTGAAGGCGGGCGAGTTCACGCGGACCATCAGTATCGATTTCGATCCCGCGCCCATGGCCATTGACGACGAGCACTCGGACACATTCGCGCCGGAAGTCGGACGGATCGAGATGGTCGGCCAGATCGGCCGCCTTCAGTTGGTTTCGGCCTGGGTCAACGGTAAAGCTTATCCCTCGAAAACGAGATAAATGAACCCCCCGCACGGCGGAGTCGTAAGTAGGGTACAAACATAAGAGGACATGGAAATGAATGGGAAAAGGAGACCGACCTGGTTGCGGCCTCGGGCCGTCCTCATGCTGGGTGTTCTGGCCTTGCCGTGGACGCAGTGTGCGCACAATCCCGTGGCTCCGGCACCGCGGGAGCTGACCGCGCTGGAGAAACGGTTGGTGCAGTCGGACAACGGCTTCGGCCTGAAGCTGTTTCGTGCGGTGAACGCTGCAGAACCCGGCGAGAATCTCTTCGTCTCGCCGCTGAGCGTCTCCATGGCGCTGGGCATGACCCTGAACGGCGCGTCCGGCGAGACGCAGCAGGCCATGCGGCAGACGCTTGAATTCGACGGCATGACAACCGAGGAAATCAACCAGTCCTACCGCAGCTTGATCGAGTTGCTCACCAGGCTGGATCCTAAAGTGGCGTTTCAGATCGCCAACTCCATCTGGTACCGCGAGGGCTTCACCTTCGAGGAAGCCTTTCTCCGCACAAATCAGACCTACTTCGACGCAGTGGTGCAGGCGTTGAATTTCGACGACCCCGCGGCCAAAGATGTAATCAACCGGTGGGTGCGGGACAACACCAACGGCAAGATCCAGGAGATCGTCGACCGGATCGACCCGGAAATGGTCATGTTTCTCATCAACGCCATCTATTTCAACGGTACGTGGACCTTCGAATTCGACAAGACCCTGACCGACAACGATCTGTTCACCCGGCCGGATGGGTCGCAAAGTCAGGTCAAAATGATGCATCTCACCGGCGACCTGGACTACTTTGAGACCGCCGCGTTCCAGGCGGTGGACCTGCACTATGTCGACGGGCGCTTCACCATGAGGATTCTTTTGCCCCGGACGTCGGCAGCAGTTGATTCGCTCGTCGCGGCACTGGATCAGGACAATTGGGCGAGCTGGATGGGCAGATTTTCCACCCAGGCCGTGAAGCTGGACTTGCCGAGATTTGAGCTGGAGGTGGACGTGGGGCTGAAGGAAATCCTCCGCGTTCTTGGCATGGGCATCGCGTTCGAGCCGGGCCTGGCCGATTTTAGCAACATGTACAAGGGACCCGAAGACCTGTTCATCAGCAAGGTGAAGCACAAGACGTACGTGAAGGTCGATGAAGAGGGGACCGAAGCGGCCGCAGTGACCTCGGTGGGGATCGGCGCCACATCCATCGGAGAGGGTGCCATCGAGATGCGGGTGGACCACCCGTTCCTGTTTGTGATCCGGGAGAAACATTCCGGCACCATCCTGTTTGTGGGCAAGATGGTCGACCCACCGTCGATTCCGGAGGGATAACGCCGTGGAATGTGTTAGGGGAACACTGGTCGCGGCGGCGCTCCTCTGGCTTTGCGGCTGTGCTAATGTTATCGATTCACCGGAAAACCGCGAGCAGGACGCCCGGCTCGCCTCCGCCGACTCCACGGTCGCTGCGGTCATCATCACGGACATGCCGGCTGAGTCCATTCAACAGGACCCGTTCCGCCTGGATTCCGTGTCCATCTCAGGGGACACGCTCCTGTTGCGTCTGTCTTACAGCGGTGGCTGCCAGCCGCACGCCTTTCAGTTGTACATGACCCCTTCTGCTTTCCTGGAATCCTTCCCGGTGCAGGCGGATCTTTTTGTGCGGCATCAGGGCCACGGCGACGCGTGCGAGGCGTACCTCTCCAGAGAGCTCGGGTTCGATCTGCGTCCCATCGCGGAGCTGTACCGGAGGCTGTACGGCTCG
>CAYQOI010000353.1:0-4449 GCA_964419085.1 uncultured Cytophagia bacterium
GAAACCCCCGTGACGATCCTTGCTTATCAACCCCCACCCCGTTCGCACACCCGCGGCTGCCGATTTCCCCGAAAAAGTCGCCTCTACCCGCGATTACAGCACATGCTCCAGCGCATCCCGGAGGTCTTCGATGATGTCGTGCCAGTCTTCCAGACCCACAGAAAGACGAATGCCGCCTGGTTCCATGCCCAAACGACGTTTCTCTTCCTCAGGCATGGCTGCGTGGGTCATGGAGTAGGCGTTCTCCACCAGCGTCTTGATGTAACCCAGGCTCACCGCGAGCGTGATGCAGTACGCGTGGTCCGCGAGATAGTCGATGAACTTCTCCACCTTGGGACTCTGCTTGCCGTTCAGTTCGGCATCCTTCAGCGTAAAATAGATCATGTTCCCGGGAGCGAATTTCCCCTCGTAGTTGGTCATCTGACGCCGGGCCACCTCGTACTGCGGATGGTCCTCGAAACCCGGGTAGACCACCTTGTCGATCTTCGGGTGCTCTCGCAGAAACTTGGCCACGTGCTGCGCCGTCTTGATCTGGTTTGAAAAACGCGTGGCCAACGAGGGCAAGCCGTACACCAGAAAAATCCACGCGCTGCGAGGACTCAATACCCCGCCAAAGTCCTTACGATACATCAACAGCTTGCTGTGGTGCTTCATGGGACCGACGACGGCACCCCCCATGTCGGTTCCAAACCCGCTGACGCCCTTGGTCAGGCTCTGGACCGAAAAATCGGCGCCATGTTCGAGAGGACGCTGACAGTAAGGCGTAGCAAACGTGTTGTCCACCACGATCTTGACATGCTGCTCTTCCGGCCGACCCCGGTTGACCTCATCGGCGATCTTTCGAATTGCGGCGATATCGATCACCGTCAGGGTGGGATTGACCGGGCTCTCGAAGTACAGCACCCGCGTCTTTTCGGTGATCGCGCGGCGCACAGATGCCTCGTCTGTAAAATCGGTCCAGACCGCACGGATGCCAAAGCGGGGGAGCCAGTTGGTGAACAGGCTGTAGGTGCAACCATAGGTCACGTGGTGCGCGACGATTTCGTGTCCCCGCTCACACAACGTACACACCGCAGCGCTGATCGCGGCCATGCCGGTGGTAAACGTCAAACACATCTCTCCCCCTTCTGCGTAGGCAAGATTTTCTTCCAGCATGCCCCGGCTGGGCTCCTCGAGGCGATCGTAGATGTAGATGGGGATGTGTTTGGTCTCGTCGATGGTCTCATTAGCAAATTCAAAGAACCCTTGTGCACCACGCTGCGCGGAACTCAAACGATACATTGCCGAGGCCGACATCGGCGGGTTCACATGGTGGTTGTAATCCCACTTCTTGCTTTCAAAATTACCATGGATCAAGTGTGTACGCATCCGATATTCTTCTTTGGTTTTCTTGCGTTTCATCTTACTGCTCTCCATAAAACGCCTCCTCTAAAATGTTTAAATGTTCACCCAAATTGGTTTGTAGAATCGTTGCTGTAAGTCCTTCAGCACACCAACTTCGTTTACGCCTCTCCCGAGCCGAGCAAAACGCCCACAATCTATGCCGGGCCGCCATACTCCCGATAGTAAGCACGTTGCATGAGGATGTGCTCCTCGTTCTCGTGACGGTGTAGGTTGCAGATGAGATCGTCCAGATCCGAACGCAGTTGCTCGATATTTCCTCGGTCGTGCTCAGTCATTTTTTTCAGACGTGCGATTAAGCCGCTCAAATCCTCGATGATGGCTTCATGCTCCTTCTTCAATTCCGCGACTTTGCGCTCGCTCTGCGGCGAGATGGCCAGCACGTCATTCATAAACCCGCCTTCTTCTTCCAGATCGAAATGCTTCAGCAGGCGGTTGTTGAAGTCTCGCAACTCCCAGAGAAATGCCAATCGCCAGGCAAGAAACTCTTCCGGTGCCACCTTCTTCCTCACCGCCGTTTTCAATCGCCCCATATTCTTGTTGATGTTCTCATGGTCCTCGGTCAACTGCATGGCCACTTGCTTCTTTCTCTCTTTCATGTGTGCACCTCAGCCTCTTTGCGTCTATCGTTCTTCACTCACTCCGCAAGAGAGCGAAACCGCACCTCACTCACGGCATTTGCGTAAAACAATTATTGAGAAACATTCTCTGTGCCAGGTCACAATCGAGTCCCAGCTCCAAGAAATCATCTACCACTTCCACCCTCGTGGACAGTCGCAAGCGACAGCGCAGCGCGAGCATTTCGCCGTAAGGACAAGCCCGCTCTAAAAACGGACAAAGGACCTCGCGGCAACGGCGCTCTGCGGTTTCCTTCAAGTCACTCACCTCACAACTAGATTTCCCTCTCTCCACGCCACAGTTTTTGTTCCGCGTCATATCGTCCGGGGTTCAATCCGGTTCCATGGTCAAATCCAACACCTTTGGCTTGACCAACTCGTCGAAGTCGCGGTAGGTCATGCGAATCACGTCTTCATGGGTTCCGCCGTTGAACGTAATCATATGGTCATAGGTCAGATGGTGACTGATGAGAACCGGAAGATTGAAAAGCGGCCCCAGAGGAGGCATCGCCCCCACCTCGCAGTCCGGACAGATGCTCGTAATCTCCTCCTCGCTTGCCAGTGCCACCTTTTCCGCTTTCAAAGCTTGTTTCACCTTGTCAAAATCAATTCGGCGCGTGGCGGGCACGACGACCATATAGTACTGATTATCCGCCCACAAGATCACGGTCTTGGCGAAATCCTGCCCTTTGGTGTGTGTGTCAGCAGCGGTTTCCTGCGCGGTGTAGTCGCGGCGATGATGAATGGTCTCAAAAGGAACGCGCTGCGAATCGAGATAGTCTCGAATAGGCTTTGAAATTGCCATAGCGTTGACCCTCCATTTTTGTTTGACAGGGGACGGCAATTCCACACAGCAAGAGCCGGCACTCACAACCGGGACATGGCCTCAGGGAATTTGGCGCGCAAGGCCTCAACGATGATCTCTTCCGCGGTCGCCAGAGACAATTCACCCAGATTCAGCACCAGATCGTAGTACAACGGATCCTCTGCGTCATGGTGAAAAAAGCGACGAATGAAGGCCAGGCGTTCTTTGTCCGCGGTCTGAACCAACTTTTCTGCTTCCTTTCGGCTGAGATGTCGTTCATGCATGATTTTTTCCACACGCATCTTCAGCGGGGCCACGACACGCAGCCGCAGCGCCTTCTGGGACGGGTAAATGAAATTCGCGCCGCGACCCAGGATGATGGCACGTCCGTGCTCCCCGATGCCCATCAACACCGTGATCAGGTGTTTGAAATACTTGTCGCTTCCCAGGGCATATTGGTCGACCAAAGTCAAAACCCAGTTGTGAATCTCGCTCTGCACCTTCTGATCGAACTGCTCCACCATGGTTTGCCGAACGTTGGCGTTGTTGGCAATAAATTCCACCAACTTCTTGTCAAAAAGTTGCCAATCGAGTCTACTGGCCAGGCGCTGTCCCAGCGTTTCGCCCTCGCTGCCAAGCTCTTTGGAGATGGTGACGACCGGAGCGGGGATCTTCTTTCGCCCCACCGATATCTTCTCAGACGAGCGCTCCCAGAGCTTGAATTGCCGCGAAATAAGTTGCTCCAACGGAATGCTGTCATGAAGCTTTGCAGTCATCGACCTACCTCTCTTGCGCTGGATCAGAGTGGTTGAACGCGATGGGAAATGCACACCTCTCTTCTCGAATACCAACAAAGCCCGTACCATTGAGCGGGCAGAACAGACGAAAACATATAAGTCTTTTAAAAATTAATTACTAACGCGGACACTAATCTCCAGCTCGAATGGAATTCCTTTCGCAAGATTAAGAAAAGCTCGCGCGCACTTCCTACTTTTGGGAAAGGCGGAAACGAAAAAACTGCTGCGGGCAGGGGGTCACGAGGTCGTGCAACTGGCTACATACCAGCCATTCACCGGAAGAGTGATTGCACCGGTGTACCGGTTTTCGATGCTGCGCATGGTATCGGTAAAAACGCGGCCGTAGCCGAGTTCACGGAGAAACGTCATGAGGACATCCGGTTCAGCGCAAAAGGCCGAACTGTGGGCGAGGCCACCCCAGCTTGAGATGCCACCGCCTCGTTCGTACATGGTCGCGGGATCAACGTAGTCGAAAATCAGTTGGGCCGGTTGCTCGCAACTGGTTATGATGAACTCAAAGAAGCTCTCCATGGCAAAAGGTTCCAGATAGTAGCTCAAGGCCTGAGCAACAAACAACGTCTTCAGCGCTGGATCGAAGCCAGCCTCAAGCAAGGTCTCCAGGCTTTCTTGATGGAAATCCATGCCCACAAAGCGAAGGTGTTCCGGCAGGGGGTTCAAATGTGGTTGCAGCTTCTTTTTTTTCTTGTCAACCATGAACGGCTGATCGATCTCGAAGACCGCGATCGCTCTCGTCAGCAATTCCACCATCCGCAGTGGCCGAGAGTCGTAACCTGCGCCCAGGAGCACGATTTGGCGGACTTCCTGTTGC